>JAEXJH010000363.1 GCA_023445955.1 Pseudomonadota bacterium | reverse complement strand
AGCGTCCAGACGCCGAACGGATGGTCCTTGGTGTCCTTGGGATTGGCGTTGATCTCACTGGACCCGGCCAGGACGAAGCCCGCCTCCTTGGCCATCTGGATCACATAGTCCTGCTGGACATAGCCGTCGGCGGCCAGCACGTCCTGCACCCTTCCCGGCTCGCCCCGGTGCTCCTCGACGCCCAGGACGCCGCCGGGTTTCAGGGCCGCCAGGGCGTCCTTGAAAGCCTTCTCGGCGATGCCGCCAGCCATCCAGTTGTGCAGGTTGCGCAGGAACAGCACCAGGTCGACCGTTCCCGCCGGCGCCACCGGACCACTGGTCGGGCCGAAGGCGGTGAAGGTCACCTCGCCATAGAGCTTCTTCTTCTCTGACAGCTTGCGGCGGTAGGCCTCGACGATCTCGGCCGCGGACGGATCCGACGGGTCGTTGGTCTGCAGCTCGGCCTCGTAGAGCTTACCCTTGGTGTCGGCCAGGAAGGGACCGAGAATGTCGGTGTACCACCCCGCGCCGGGCCAGAACTCGACCACCGTCTGGCCGGGCTGCAGCCCCCAGAACTTCAGGGTCTCGACCGGATGGCGCCAGGCGTCGCGGGCGCGGTCGGCGGGCAGGCGCCAGTCTCCGGCCACGGCCGACTCGATGGTCGCCGGCCCGGCCTTCTCGGCCGCCTTGGCCTCGACCTTGGCCGGATCGTTCTTCTTGCCGCAGGCCGAGAGGCCCAGCGCGCCAACGCTCGCCAGGACCCCTCGCCGCGACCAATACTGAGCTGGAAGCATCATTCCCCCGTAACGCAGACCAGCTTGCTAGCCGACCTTGACCAAAGTCAGGCCAATCAGACCTAGGCCGGCTTCTTGAAGCGCAGGGTCATGCGGTCGCTCTCGCCGATCGCGTCGTACTTGGCGCGGTCGAAGTTCGGGTTGGCCGGCTGGCCGCCCGGCGCGGTGCGCTTGACGGGCGGCAGAGTCCAGACGCCGAAGGGGTGGTCCTTGGTGTCCTTGGGGTTGGCGTTGATCTCGGACTTGGCGTCCAGCTTGAAGCCGGCCTTTTCGGCCAGGGCCACCACCGTGGCGGTGTTCAGATAGCCGTCGGCGCCGGCGTCCTTTTCCGAGCGCGGGTCGGCGCGGTGATCCTCGATCGCCAGCACGCCGCCAGGCTTCAGCACGGCGAAGAAGTCGGCGAACACCTTGTCGGCCATGCCCGGCGCCTGGGTCCAGTTGTGGACGTTGCGGGCGGTCAGCACGACGTCGGCCGAGCCGGGCGCGCCCAGCGGACCCGAGACGGCGCCGAAATTGACGAACTGCGGCTTGCCGTACTTGGCCGCGTCGGCGAAGCGGGCCTCGAAGTCGGCGCGGCCTTTCTTGGCCCCTTCAGAGATCTTCGGGTTCGATAGGTCGGCGACGGCGGCGACATAGGTCCCGCCCGTGGCCTTGGCGTAGGGCGCCAGGATCTCGCTCCAATAGCCGCCGCCGGGCGTGATCTCGATGATCGTCTGCTTGGGCTTCACGCCCCAGAACGACAGGCTGTCATAGGGATGGCGCGCGCCATCGCGGGCGACATCGGCGGCCGGGCGGGTCGGAGAGGCGACGGCGGCCTTCAGGGCGGTGTCGGTGGCGGCGAAAGCGGCGGGCGCGGTCAGGCTGAAGGCGGCGGCGAGCAGGAGCAGGTTGCGACGAAGCGGCATGGGGGACGTGTCCTTCGGTCGGAATGGAGGCGCGACCTTAGCCGTGGTCGGCGGCGCGTCAAACGATTCACGTTCTTTGACGAAGAGCCCCCTTGAACCGGAAAATCCGCTCACCAACTAGTTTCACGAAGGCGCTGGACACCCGGGCCTTCCGGACCACCTGGCGATGCCGATTTCGGGTCGCCGACGGGACGAACATCAAAGACCTTGCTTGATAAGAAGGATCTGAACCTATGCGTACGATCGACCTTTCGCCCCTGTACCGCTCGCTCGTCGGCTTTGACCGCCTCGCCGACCAGTTGGACGCCGCCGCCCGCACCGAAGCGGCCTCGGGCTATCCCCCCTACAACATCGAACGCACCGGCGAGAACGACTACCGCATCGAGATTGCGGTGGCCGGCTTCAAGCCCGACGAGCTGACTGTCGAAGTGAAGGAAAACCTGCTGACCGTCACCGGCCGCAAGGCGGCCAACGACGGCGACGCCAAGCAGTACCTGCACCGCGGTCTGGCCGAGCGTAACTTCGAGCGCAAGTTCCAGCTGACCGACTACCTGGTCGTGGTCGACGCCGACCTGTCCAACGGCCTGCTGTCGATCGCGCTGAAGCGCGAACTGCCGGAGGCTCTGAAGCCCCGCACGGTGGAGATCAAGTCGAGCGCCGCTTCGACCCTGATCGAAGGCGAAAAGGCCGCGTAACCCGCAGCCCTCCTTAGTCTCCCCTCCAATCCCCCTCTGAACTTGGGCGGCGTCGAAAGACGCCGCCTTTTTCGTGCGAGGAAGATCCGTCCGCGCCGGGCGATTGACGATTATCAATCTGGCGTCCACGGCCGACCAAGCCGGCCGCCCTACTCTGCGCGACGGGGGTTCCTCTCGGAGTTCGCGCTGATGACATCTCGTTTGCTCAAGACCGCCCTGCTCGGTGCGGCCGCTCTGCTGCTGGCGCCGGCGATCGCCTCGGCCCGATCCCCCGTGCCGGCCGCCTATGCGGCCACCCTGCGCCAGGCCGTGCCCGCCCAGAAGCTGGTCGAAGCGGTGATCGCCGCCAATCCCGACATGATCGACCTCTTGATGCACGTCACCCCGCCAGGCCAGCCCAAGAACCTGGTGATCGCCGCCCACCTGACCCACGCGGTTGGCGAGGAGTCGGGCGACGACGATCTGGGCGTCATGAACACCGACCAGCCCCTGGTCGAGGTCCAGAAGGACGGCGTGCGGATCGGGGTGCTGGTGCAGATGCGCGACGCTGGCGGCCACGCCATCGGCGCTCTGGGCCTGATGTATCCGTACAAGCCGGGCGACGATCAGGCCGCGGTGCTGGCCCGGTCGATCCGGATCCGCGACCAGCTCGCCGCCAGGATCCCGTCGACCGACGCGCTGTTCCTCTAGGGCCTAGAACTCCAGGCCCTGCACCTGGTTCAGGTCGACTTCGCGGAAGCTGGTCTTGACCAGGCGGGCGCCGGTGAAGTCCGAGCCGCGCAGGTCGGCGCCGTCCAGCACCGCCTCGCTGAGGTCGGCGGCCTGGACCAGGGCGTAGCGCATGCGGGCCGACTGCAGGTTGGCTTCCGTCTGGCGCTGCGGCCCCAGGGGCAGCGGCGACAGGCAGGCCTGCCGCAGGTCGGCCTTGGTCAGGTTGGCGCCGGTCAGCTTGGCCCCGCGCAGGTCGGCCCCGCGCAGGTTGGCCGCGCGCAGGTCGGCGTTCTGCAGGTTCGCGCCCTGCAGCTGGGCGCCGGAGAGGTCCAGGCCCACCATGCAGGCGCCCTTGGCGCTCATGGCCGTCAGGCGCAGGCCTTTGAGCTTGTCGCCCAGCGGACGCAGGTCCTCGCCGTCGAGGCGGGCGCACGCGCCCTCCTTGCCGCCGGTCTGGCACCAGCGCTGGTTCGCCAGCGCGCGGTCGTAGAGTTCCTGGGCCCTGGAGATCGCCTCGCGGGTCACCGTGCCGACCGCGCCGGCCATGCTGGCCCCGCTGGTCCGGGCCGTGGAGGTGTCGACCCCGGCCATCACCGCGCCCGACAGATTGGCGCCTTCCAGGTTCGCGCCCTTGACGTCGGCGCCGTCCAGGATGGCCCCGACCAGGTTGGCTTCCTTGAGGTTCGCGCCGGCCAGCTTGGCGCCCTTCAGCGAGCAGTCGCTAAAGTCGGCCTTGAACGCCGAGACGCCCTCGAACTGCGCGCCGTCCAGCGCGGCGCCCGAGAAGTTGACTTCGTCCACCTCGCCCTGGCGGGTTTCGTGGCGCAGGGTGTCGAGACCCTTGCGGGGATGCGGAATGGCGATCTGGCCTTCGCGGAAGTCGGCCTGGGTCAGGTCGGCCTGCGCCAGATTCGCGCCGCGCAGGCAGGCGCCGCGCAGATCGGCGCGGACCAGCGAGGCCTGTCGCATGTCGCTCTTGCGCAGGTCGCAGCCGAACAGGCTGGCGCGATCCAGCTTGGTGCGGACCATGCGGCAGCCTTCGAGGATCGAGGCGGACAGGTCCGCGTCGGTCAAATTCCGGAACGACAGATCTAGGCCCGACAGCTGCATGAAGCGTAGGGAGGCGCGTTTGCCGCCCTGCTTGCCGGTAACGAATTTCTCGTGCGCCGTTACGATCATGTCGAGCTCGGCTTGGCTTAGGCGACGACGCCCAGCCACGCTTTGCGCGGCGTTCATAACGTTTTTCCCCGTTTAGGTTCTTTTTTCAGTTACGCGCACTGTAGCAACGAGGGACGAGCGAACAGTTAAGGCTGCGTCCGATTGTCGCGAAGCGTACTCAAATCACATCATCCAATCCGCGGGCGGCCAGACGGATCGCGCCAGTCAGGTCGACGTCCTTCAGCTGGGCCCCGGTGAAGTTGGCGCGCGACACGTCCGCGCCGGCCATCCGGGCCTGGCGCAGGTCGGCCCGGGCCAGATCGGCATTGGCCAGGATGGCGCCCGTCAGGTCCACCGGCAGCACGCGATCGGCGGCGATCAGCAGCGGACCCAGCTGGGCGTCGCGCAGGTCAGAGCCGGTCAGCTTGGCGCCCTTCAGCCGCGCGCCGCGCAGGTCGGCCCGGCGCAGGTTGCAGGCCCGCAGGTCGGCGCCGTCCAGCTGCGCGCCCTGCATCTGCACGCCTTCCATGTCCAGGCCGTAGAACACCGCCGCCTTGGCCGAGAGGGCCGTCAGGTTGTAGCCGCGGATCGAGCGCAGGTTGCGCAGGTCGGCCTTGTCGAACACCGAGGGCTTGCCCTCCGCCCCGCCGGTCTCGATCCAGCGGGCGTGGTCGGCGATCATCTGCTCGTAGGGCAGGTCCGAAATGCTGGTGCCCGACGGCTTGTCGGTCAGGGCGCCGTCCAGATTGGTGTCGTTGATGTTCCACGACATGGTCTTAGCGCCGACCAGCACGGTGTTGCGCAGATCGGCCCCAGCCAGGTTGGCGCCCGACAGGTCTGCGCCGGCCAGGTTCGCGCCGTTGAAATTGGCTTGCTTGAGGTTGGCGCGGACCAGCTTGGCGTCCTTGAGGATCGCGTCGCTGAAGTCGGCCTTGGTCGCCACGATGCCCGAGAGGCGCGAGCGTTCCAGGTTGGCGCCCGAAAGGTTGGCGCCGGTGGCGTAGGCCTCGCGCTGGGTCAGCTCGATGACGCGATAGCCTTCCTTGCGGTCGGCGGCGGCGATCGTGCCTTCGCGCAAGTCGGCCTCGAACATGTCGGCGCCGGTCAGGTTGGCGCCGCGCAGGCTGGAGCCGCGCAGGTCGGCGCGCCGCATCGAGGCGTCGGTCAGGTCCGCGCCCTGCATGTCGGCGCCGTAGAGATTGGCGTTGTCCAGCTTGGTCTTGCGAAGGTCGCAGCCGACCATCATCGCGCCGGTGAAGTCGGCGTCGCAGAGGTTACGGCCGGTCATCGACAGGCCGGACAGATCGCAGAAAGCGAACACGGCGCGCGCCCCGCCCAGGCGCGCGGACCACAGGCGATCGTGCTTGGCGCAGATGACATCAACGTCATGCTGCGTCAGGCGCTTGTATTCCTGTGTCGTGCTAGCGGCGGCGCTCATGTCTGGCATGGAATCCCGGGTACGGGATCACCATGCGCAGAGCAAAATTAACGCCGTGTTTCCAACAGCTTCCGCTGAAGGTTAACCGACCGACGGCAGCGCTTCGGCGCGACTTTCGTCCAGGTAGCGCGCGCTGGTCGGCTTCAACTCGCCGTCCAGCTCGATGACCAGGGGATTACCTGTCGGGATCTCGACACCCACGATCTTGTCGTCCGGCACGTTGAACAGGTGCTTGACGATGGCGCGCAGCGAATTGCCGTGGGCGGCGATCAGGATGGTCTCGCCAGCCTGCAGGTGCGGGGCGATGTCGCTTTCCCAGTAGGGCAGCACGCGGACCAGGGTGGTGGCCAGGCTCTCGGTCGACGGCAGGGTCGCGCCCTTGTAGCGGCGGTCCTTGCTGAAGTCGTACTCGCCGCCCGGGGCCAGTTCCGGCGGCGGGATGTCGTAGGAGCGGCGCCAGATGGTGACCTGCTCGACGCCGTGCTTCTCGGCGGTCTCGGCCTTGTTCAAGCCCGTCAGGCCGCCGTAGTGGCGTTCGTTCAGACGCCAGTCCTTGGTGACCGGCACGAACGATTGCTTGGCCGCGTCCAGCGCCAGGTTGCCCGTGCGGATGGCGCGGGTCTGGACCGAGGTGAAGGCGTGGTCGAACTGGATGCCGGCGTCCTTGATCAGCTCGCCGCCCTTCTTGGCCTGGGCCTCACCCTCGGCGGTCAGATCGACATCGACCCAGCCCGTGAAGCGGTTTTCCAGGTTCCACTGGCTCTGGCCGTGGCGGAGCAGGACGAGGGTCGGCATCGGGCGGCTTCCTTCGCAGATCGGGAGGTATGGGCGCGGGCTAAGGCCAGGCGACCCCAGCGTCAAGCATCGAACCTGCCTTTGCCTTATTGGCGCCCCTCCCCCGCGCGCCGACGCGTGCTATAGGCC
>JAEXJH010000362.1 GCA_023445955.1 Pseudomonadota bacterium | reverse complement strand
GCGGCGGCCTAGCGGCGGCGCTAGCCCTGCTGGCCCGCGACCGGGGCGAGCACCGCATCGCCTTCCAGCACCTGATCTATCCGATGATCGACGACCGCACCTGCGTCAGCGCCGATCCGCATCCCTATGCCGGCGAGTTCGTCTGGACGCCGGCCTCCAATCACTTCGGCTGGACCAGCCTGCTGGGCCAGGCGCCCGGCGGGGGCGACGTCTCGCCCTACGCAGCGGCGGCGCGAGCGGCCGACCTGACCGGCCTGCCCCCGACCTATATCGCCAGCGGCGCCCTGGACCTCTTCCTGGAAGAAGACCTGGCCTACGCCCAGCGCCTGATCCGCGCCGGCGTGCCGACCGAGATCCACGTCTATCCCGGGGCCTTTCACGCCTTCCAGTGGGCCTCGCACACCGACGTCGCCAAGCAGGCCGCGCGTGACAGCTTCGAGGCGCTCTCGCGCTTCATGGGCTAGAGGCGGAAGTCGCTCACCAGCCCGCGATGCGCGCAATCTGATCATATCGACTACAATATACGGGAAAGATTTGACCTCGGCGGCGGGCCGGCACAGAACTTCGTTCGCGCAGATTCCGTCGGGAGTGGAAGTCCGCGCAAACGCCTGTGTTGTTGGGCCGTTGGGGAGAAGAAACTTGGATAGACGTCAATTCCTTGCCGCCTGCGGGATCGGCGCCGGCGGCGTGCTGCTGCCCGGCTTCGGCCGCGCCATCGCCGCCGAACAGCTGGTCGAGACGATCGACGTGGCTGTGAAAAAGCGCCTGGCTGATGCGGCCATGAGCGCCGCCACGGCCGCCGGGGCCAGCTATTGCGACGTGCGCGTCGGCCGCTATTTGCGCCAGTTCATCCAGACGCGCGAGGCCAACGTCCAGGGCGTCACCAACACCGAATCCAGCGGCGTGGGCGTGCGCGTCATCGCGGGCGGCGCCTGGGGCTTTGCGGCCACCAACAGCTTCTCGGCCGAGGCCGTCGCCGACACCGCCCGCCTGGCGGTCGCCATCGCCAAGGCCAACGCCAAGAACCAGACCGCGCCCGTGCAGCTGGCCCCGACCAAGGGCGTCGGCGAGGTGAAGTGGGCCACGCCCCTGCGCCGTAACGGCATGGAAGTCTCGCTGCAGGAGAAGGTCGACCTTCTGATGCGCGTCAACGGCGCGGCCCTGAAGGCTGGCGCCAACTTTGTCAATTCCAGCCTGTTCCTGATCAACGAGCAGAAGTACTTCGCCAGCACCGACGGCTCGTACATCGACCAGGACGTCCACCGCATCTGGTCGCCGTTCACGGTCACCGCCGTCGACAAGACCACCGGCAAGTTCCGCTCGCGCGAAGGCCTCTCGGCCCCGATGGGCATGGGCTACGAGTATCTGGACCCACAGGCGAAGGACAAGATCGCCTCGCCCAACGGCATCATCAGCTACAACAAGTCCTACGACATGGTCGAGGACGCCCAGGCCGCCGCCGTCCAGGCGCGCGAGAAGCTGACCGCCAAGTCGATCAAGCCGGGCCGCTACGACCTCGTCTTGGATCCCAACCACCTGGGCCTGACCATCCACGAGTCGGTGGGTCACCCGCTCGAACTGGACCGCGTGCTGGGCTACGAGGCCAACTACGCCGGCACCAGCTTCGCCACGCTGGACAAGCGCCAGGCGCACTTCAAGTACGGCAGCGACCTCGTCAACATCATGGCCGACAAGCTGCAGCCCGGCAGCCTCGGGGCCGTGGGCTTCGACGACGAAGGCGTCAAGACCAAGCAGTGGCCGCTGATCCAGGACGGCAAGCTGGTCGACTACCAGGCCACGCGCGACCAGGCCCATATCCTGGGCAAGACCGAGAGCGACGGCTGCTCGTACGCCGACAGCTGGTCGACCGTGCAGTTTCAGCGCATGCCCAACGTCTCGCTGCAGCCGGGCAAGAGCCCGCTCAGCCTGAACGACATGATCTCGGGCGTCGAAGACGGTATCTACATCCTGGGCCGCGGCTCGTTCTCGATCGACCAGCAGCGCTACAACGCCCAGTTCGGCGGCACGCTGTTCTACGAGATCAAGAACGGCAAGATCACCCAGCCGCTGGAAGACGTCGCCTACCAGATGCGCACGCCGGAGTTCTGGAACGCCTGCTCGGCGATCTGCGACGAGCGCGACTACCGCCTGTTCGGCTCGTTCTTCGATGGCAAGGGCCAGCCCAGCCAGGTCTCGGCCGTCAGCCACGGCTCGTCGACCACGCGGTTCAACGGCATCAACGTCATCAACACCGCGCGTTCGCTCGGTTGATCGGTTCGGGAAAGATTATCCAATGAGCATCATGACCGAAGCCGAAGCCAAGACGATCCTCGCGAAAGTCATCAAGCTGTCGACGGCCGACGAGTGCACCGCGCAACTCGCAGGCTCGATCGAGGGCAATATCCGCTTCGCCCTGAACAACGTTTCCACCAGCGGCGTCGTCAGCAACACCGATCTGGCCGTCACCGTCGCCTTCGGGCGCCGTGTCGGCACCGCCACGATCAACGAGTTCTCGGACGCCGCCCTGGCCCGCGTAGTCAAGCGCGCCGAAGAGCTGGCCAAGCTGGCGCCGGAGAACCCCGAGTTCGTCCCCGCCGTCGAGGCGACGACCTACAAGCCCAGCGACACCTTCAGCGCCGCGACCGCGGCGATCACCCCCGCCCAGCGGGCCGAGATCGCCCGCGCCTCGATCGAGCCTTGCCGCGCCCAGAAACTGGTCGCCGCCGGCTTCCTGCAGGACCAGCAGAGCTTTGTGGCCTTCGCCAATAGCAAGGGCGCGTTCGGCTATCAGCGCGCCACGGAGATGGACTACACCTGCACCGTGCGCACGGCCGACGGCCGCGGCTCGGGCTGGGTCGCGCGCAACCTGCAGGACTCGGCCGCCTTCAAGGCGTCCAGCGACATCGAGATCGCCATGCGCAAGGCCAGCGCCTCGGCCGAGGCCCAGGCGCTTGAGCCGGGCAAGTACACGGTGATCCTGGAGCCGAACGCGGCCTCGGGCCTGATCTCGTTCATGTTCAACTACTTCGACGCCCGCCAGGCCGACGAAGGCCGCAGCTTCCTGTCCAAGAAGGGCGGCGGCAACAAGCTGGGCGAACAGGTCTTCGATCCGCGCGTCACCTTCATGGCCGATC
>JAEXJH010000361.1 GCA_023445955.1 Pseudomonadota bacterium | reverse complement strand
GGGCCACCTCCCCCGGAGGGGGAGGAGAAGGCGTATTGCGCCAAACCTTTCCCTCGCCGCCCGACCCTTCTATATGCGGACGCTTCTACGCTCCCCGTGACTCCCCCGAAAGGCCGCGCCCGCATGGCTCGCATCCTGATCACCTCGGCCCTGCCGTACATCAACGGCATCAAGCACCTGGGCAACCTGGCGGGGTCGATGCTGCCGGCGGATGTCTATGCGCGCTTCAAGCGGGCGCAGGGGCACGAGACGCTCTACATCTGCGCCACCGACGAGCACGGGACTCCCGCTGAGCTCGCGGCCACCGCCGCCGGCCAGGACGTCGCCACCTATTGCGCCGAGCAGCACGTGCTGCAGCACGACGTGGGTCGCGCGTTCGGCCTGTCGTGGGATCATTTCGGCCGCTCGTCCTCGCCGCAGAACCATCGCCTGACCCAGCATTTCTGCCAGGCCCTGGAAGACCACGGCCTGATCGAGGAACGCGTCGACCAGATGGTCTATTCGGTCGACGACAAGCGCTTCCTGCCGGACCGCTATGTCGAAGGGACCTGCCCGCACTGCGGCTTCGAGAAGGCGCGGGGCGACCAGTGCGACAACTGCGGCAACCTGCTGGACCCTACCGATCTGATCAATCCGTACTCGGTGATCTCCGGCTCGCGGAACATCGAAGTGCGCGACACCCGCCACCTCTACCTGCTGCAGACCAAGATGCAGGACAAAATCCGCGTCTGGGTCGACAGCCACGGCGACTGGCCGCAGCTGGCTCGCTCGATCGCCTACAAGCACCTGGACGAGGGTCTGATCGACCGCGGCATCACCCGCGATTTGGCCTGGGGTATCCCGGTGGCCAAGGATGGCGTGCCGCGCCCGGGCTTTGAGGACAAAGTCTTCTACGTCTGGTTCGACGCCCCGATCGAGTACATCGCCGCGACCCAGGAGTGGGCCGAGGGCGCGCCCGACCGCGACTGGAAGTCGTGGTGGCGCACCGACGAGGGCGCGGAAGACGTCCGCTATGTCCAGTTCATGGGCAAGGACAATGTCGCGTTCCACACCGTCAGCTTCCCGGCCACCATCCTGGGCTCGGAAGAGCCGTGGAAGAGCGTCGACATGCTCAAGGCCTTCAACTGGCTGAACTGGTACGGCGGCAAGTTCTCGACCAGCAACAAGCGTGGCGTGTTCATGGATGCGGCCCTGGAGATCCTGCCGCCCGACCTGTGGCGCTGGTACCTGACGGCCAACTCGCCGGAAGGCAGCGACACCGCCTTCACCTGGGAGCAGTTCGCCAGCGCGGTGAACCGCGACCTGGCCGACGTGCTGGGCAACTTCGTCAACCGCATCCTGAAGTTCAACGAGAGCAAGTTCGAGGGCGTGGTGCCCGAGGGCGGCGAGCCCGGTCCGCTGGAAGAAAAGCTGTTCGCCGACGTTTCGGCGCGCCTGGCGGATCTGGCCGAACAGATGGACGCCATCGAGATGCGCAAGAGCGCCCAGGCGCTGCGCGCGCTGTGGGTGGTCGGCAACGAATACCTGCAGGAAGCCGCGCCGTGGACCGCGATCAAGACCGATCGCGACCGCGCCGCCGTCATCGTCCGCACGGCGCTGAACCTGGTGGCGCTGTACGCCAAGATCTCTGCCCCGTTCATCCCGTTCGCGGCCGAGACGATCGGCGGGGCTTTCGGCCTTGAGTATCCGGCGGCTTGGCCGTCGAACGACGCCAAGGCCGAGCTGGACAAGCTGGCGGTCGGCGCGAAGGTGACCGTGCCGGACGTCCTGTTCAAGAAGATCGAGGACGAGCAGATCGCCGAGTGGACGGCCC
This sequence comes from Pseudomonadota bacterium, assembly GCA_023445955.1. GTDB lineage: Bacteria > Pseudomonadota > Alphaproteobacteria > Caulobacterales > Caulobacteraceae > Caulobacter. The sequence continues at coordinate 5,489 of JAEXJH010000361.1, read as the reverse complement.
GCTTCGGCGGCGCCGAGTAAGGTGCAGACGGGGGCGGACAAGTCGAAGGAGCCGGCGCTCCCGACCCTTGTTCGCCTCTGCCTGTTCTACGCCTCGATCTTCCTGAGTTCGGGCGTCAGCCTGCCGTATATCGGCACGTTCCTGCGCTCGCGGGGCATGACGGGCGGCGAGATCGGCCTGATCCTGGCCGTGCCGCTGCTTCTCAAGCCCTTCACCGGCGCCTCGCTGGCTGTGTGGGCCGACGGCTTCACCCTGCGGCGCACGCCGATGGTGCTGCTGCTGCTGGGCGCGGGGCTGGGTTATTCGGGTCTGCTGATCGCGCCCAGCCTGTGGTGGTTCATTCCGGCCTGGTTCATCGGCCAGACCCTGCTGTCGACCGTCTCGCCGCTGATCGACATCATCACCCTGCGCCGGGCGCGGACCGAGGGCTTCAACTACGGCGTCCCGCGGGGCACGGGCTCCTCGGCCTTCATCGTCGCCAACCTGGCCATGGGCGCGATCCTCACCTTCGCCGCCCCGACCATCATTGCGATCTGGATCGCCGCCGCTTGCTTCATCGGCGCCGCGACGGCGGCCCTGGCCGTGCCGCCGGAACGGGTCCACGCCGAAGGGGCCAAGCCGGACCGGTCCGAGCGTTGGAAGGGGCTGAGCGACCTGCTGCGCAACCGCACCTTCGTGCTGGCGGTGGTCACCGCCGGCCTGATCCAGGGGGCGCACGCCTTCTACTACGGCTTCTCGGCCATCCTCTGGCGCAAGCAGGGGATCAGCGAGCCGATGATCGGTGTGCTGTGGGGCGTGGGCGTCGCGGCCGAGGTCGGCTTCATGTGGTTCCTGGAGCCGCTGCGCCGGCGCTGGGGACCGGAGCGGTTCCTGATCCTGGGCGCCAGCGCGGCTGTGATCCGCTGGACGCTCTACGCGTTCGAGCCGCCGCTGTGGGCGCTGTTCCCGCTGCAGATGCTGCACGCCATGACCTTCGCGGCGAGCTTCATGGCCTCGCTGAGGCTGATCGAGAAACTGGCTCCGCCGGCCGCCGCGTCGCCGGCCCAGGCGATCAACTCGGCGCTGTCGTCGGGCTTCACCCTGGGCATCGCGACCCTGGCCTCGGGCCCGTTGTTCGACGCCCTGGGCGCGAAGGGCTACCTCGCCACGGCCTTCATGGCGTTGCTGGGCCTGGGCGGCGCGATCCTGCTGTCGCGCCGCTCAAGACATCAGATCGTGTAGTCGATCTCCCGGCCTTCCAGCCAGGCGACGATGCGCTCGGCCGCTTCGACGGGATCGATGGCGGTGGTGTCGATCCGCAGCTCCGGCGTCTCCGGCGCTTCGTACGGACTGTCGACGCCGGTGAAGTTCTTCAACTGGCCCGAACGCGCCTTCTTGTAGAGGCCCTTCACGTCCCGCGCCTCGGCCACGGCCAGGGGGGTGTCGACGAAGACCTCGATGAACTCGCCCTGGTCCAGCAGGTCGCGCGCCAGTTGGCGCTCGGCCCGGAAGGGCGAGATGAAGGCGGTCAGCACGATCAGGCCGGCGTCGACCATCAGCTTGGCGACCTCGGCCACCCGGCGGATGTTCTCGACGCGGTCCTCCTCGGTGAAGCCGAGGTCCTTGTTCAGCCCATGGCGGACATTGTCGCCGTCCAGCAGGTAGGTGTGGCGGCCGAGAGCATGCAGGCGCTTTTCGACCAGGTTGGCGATGGTCGACTTGCCCGCGCCCGAGAGGCCCGTCAGCCAGACGACCTGGCCACGCTGGGCCTTCAGCGCCGAGCGCGAGGCCTTGGTGACGTCGGTGTGCTGCCAGTGGATGTTGTCGGCCCGCCGCAGGGCGAAGTTGATCATCCCCGCGCCGACCGTGCGGTTGCTCAGGCGGTCGACCAGGATGAAGCCGCCCATCTGGCGGTTGTCGGCATAGGCCTCAAACGGGATGGCCTGGTCCAGCGACAGGTTCACCAGCCCGATCTCGTTCAGCTCCAGGCGCTTGGCGGCCGTCTTCTCCAGCGTGTTGACGTTCACGCGGTGCTTGATGTCGGTGACGCTGGCGCTGACCGTGCGCGCGCCCAGCTTCAGCAGATAGGTGCGGCCCGGGGGCAGGGGCTCGTCGTCCATCCAGACGACGGTGGCCTCGAACTGGTTGGCGACGGGGGCCGGCGCATCGGCGGTGGCGATGACGTCGCCGCGCGAGATGTCGATCTCGTCTTCCAGCGTCAGGGTCACAGACTGGCCGGCAACGGCCTGGTCGAGATCGCCGGGCAGGGTGACGATGCGGGCCACGCGGCTCTCGCGACCTGAGGGCAGGGCGCGGATGCGGTCGCCCGGCTTGATCGAGCCCGAGGCGATCAGGCCCGAGAAGCCCCGGAAGTCGAGGTTCGGACGATTGACCCACTGCACCGGCATGCGGAAGGGCTTGGACTGCAGGTCGTCCTCGACCTCCACGCCTTCCAGCCAGTCCATCAGGATCGGACCCTTGAACCAGGGCGTGTGCTCGCTGACGGAGGCGATATTGTCGCCGCCCAGGCCCGAGATCGGGATCGGGGTGAAGACCGTCAGGCCGATCTGCTCGGCGAAGGCGCGGTAGTCGGCGACGATCTGGTCGAAGACGGCCGGGTTCCAGCCGACCAGGTCCATCTTGTTCACCGCCAGCACCACGTGGCGGATGCCTAGCAGACTGACGAGATAGCTGTGGCGGCGCGTCTGGGTCAGTACGCCCTTGCGCGCGTCGATCAGGATCACGGCCGCGTCGGCGGTCGAGGCCCCGGTGACCATGTTGCGCGTGTACTGCTCGTGGCCGGGGGTGTCGGCGACGATGAACTTGCGCTTCTCGGTCGAGAAAAAGCGGTAGGCGACGTCGATGGTGATGCCTTGCTCGCGCTCGGCGGCCAGGCCGTCGACCAGCAGGGCGAAGTCGATCGCCCCGCCTTGGGTGCCGACCTTCTTGCTGTCGGCTTCGAGCGCCGCCAGCTGGTCCTCGAAGATCATCTTGCTGTCGTACAGCAGGCGGCCGATCAGGGTGGACTTGCCGTCGTCGACGCTGCCGCAGGTGATGAAGCGCAGCAGCGACTTGTGCTGGTGCTGGTGCAGATAGGCGTCGATATCCTCGGCGATCAGGGCGGACTGGTGCGCCATCAGAAGTAGCCCTCCTGCTTCTTCTTCTCCATCGAGGCGGACTGGTCGTGGTCGATGACCCGGCCTTGGCGCTCCGCCGTCGTGGTCAGCAGCATTTCCTGGATGACCTGGGGCAGGGTGGAGGCGGTGCTCTCGACCGCGCCCGTCAGCGGGTAGCAGCCCAGGGTGCGGAAGCGGACGCTCTTCATCTGCGGGACTTCGCCCGGATGCAGGCGGAAGCGGTCGTCGTCGACCATGATCAGCGCGCCGTCGCGCTCGACCACCGGCCGCTCGGCCGCGAAATACAGCGGCACGATCGGGATGTTCTCCAGGTGGATGTACTGCCAGACGTCCAGCTCGGTCCAATTGGAGATCGGGAAGACGCGCAGGCTTTCGCCCGGGTGCTTGCGGGTGTTGTAGAGGTTCCACAGCTCGGGACGCTGGTTCTTCGGGTCCCAGCGGTGCTCGGCGGTGCGGAACGAGAACATCCGCTCCTTGGCACGGCTCTTCTCCTCGTCCCGGCGGGCGCCGCCAAAGGCCGCGTCGAAGCCGTACTTGGAGAGGGCCTGCTTGAGGCCTTCCGTCTTCCAGAGGTCGGTGTGCAGGGCGCTTCCATGGTCGAACGGATTGACGCCGCGCGCCTCGGCGTCGGGATTCTTGTGGACGATCAGGTCAAAGCCCAGCTCGTTCGCCACCTTGTCGCGCAGCGCGTACATGTCCCGGAACTTCCAGGTCGTGTCGACGTGCAGCAGCGGGAAAGGCGGCTTGCTGGGATAGAAGGCCTTGGCGGCCAGGTGCAGCATCACCGCGCTGTCCTTGCCGATCGAATACAGCATGACCGGGCGCTCGCACTCGGCCGCCACCTCGCGCAAGATGTGGATGCTCTCGGCCTCCAGGCGCTGGAGGTGCGTAAGGCGGGCCGGCGAGATTTGCGTCGTCATCGGATCCGGCGGGTACGCGGCGGGTGCGAATTGGGTAAGGGCCAAGGCGAAGGTCCGCAAAGGAAAAATGTCCGGACGCGCGCCGTCTGGGGCGCGCCGGTACAGTCTCGGACCTAGGCCCGGCCGCCGTGGCGAACAACCGCCGGAATTCTGGGGGCGCTGTCAGGTTGCGTGGCGCCACAGGGCGAAAACTCAAGTCGTTCATGACCAAAAGTTCACTCGCCGTGGCGTCCGAATGCTCGCATAACGCCGATATTGGTCCAGGGACGGGCTATGGGCTTTTTAACAGAAATGCTGGCTGTGGCGGTCGTCTGGCTGTCCTCGTTCGCCCTCTGCCAATTTGGCGTGAGCGTCGAGCACGGCGTCTGCCCGCACGCCAGGAGCGCCGCGGCCCGGACCGTCTCCCGCTCGCCGCGGGCCGCCCCGATCGCCGTCAATGCGCCCCCGAACGTCGCTCAACCTGCCACGCGCGACACCTGAACGCGCCGGTAAGGCGTCGCAACCCTTGCAAACGCAACCAAAGTCGCTTTGCGCCAAGGCTTTTCGCCGTTAGGTTCATGTGACACGCGAAGGAGGGGTCCGGCGCGCGAAGGTTGTCTCTGCGCTCCCCCTCTGACGCTTTGGGACCCTGGCTGTGTATGAAGCCTAAGAAGCGCCAACCGCTCGATTTTTCCGCGACGCCGACGGACCGCCCTCCCGAGGAAATCGGGACCGAGGAAGCCAAGATCACGCCTGAACTTCCTGAGGCGACTTCGTATTCCGAGCCGGAGGCGGATATTCCGACCGCCGAGCCCCTGAGCCTGCAAGAGACGCTGAACGACGACCTGGCCGTTCCGCCGCCGATGACCGTGCGATCGCGCCGTCGCCGCGAGCCTGATCCCGAGCCGGTCGAGAGCTTCTCCGAACCCGAGCTGAAGCTGGCCACCTCGCTGACCGCCAGCGCTCCGGCGCAGGCCCCGGTGGTCGAGCCCGAACGCGCGGCGCCGGCCAAGGCCGAGAGCCGCGAGCCGACCTTGGACTTCCGCACCGGTCCCGAAGCGACCGTGCCGCTGCGCAGCGAGGACGCGCCGCGCCGCATGTCTGGCGTGCTGTTCTGGACCCTCGCCACCGCCATTGCCTTCCTCTGGGCCCTGGCTCCGATCGCCTTTGCGCTCGGTTACGCCCGCGGCGTGCCGGCCTTCAAGGTCGAGGGTTTCGCGCTGACGGTGTTCGCGGGCCTGGCCATCGGGCCGGCTCTGCTGACCCTGCTCGGCGCCTATCTGCTGCGCCAGGCCACCGGCATCGCCGACGAGCTGCGCCGCACGCGCACCCTGACCGACCGCATCGTCACGCCGGCCGCACTGGCCGCCGTCGGCGCGTCCAGCGCCGAGGACGCCATGCGCCAGGGCGTCGACGACCCCGCCAACGCCGCCCAGCCGGCCCGCGAGCACAACGTCTCGCTGCGCCAGGCTCA
>JAEXJH010000360.1 GCA_023445955.1 Pseudomonadota bacterium | reverse complement strand
GTGCCAGGCTGAGCGCCCCGAACGGCCCGCTCGCCACGACACGCGTCGTCCCGGTCACCGCATTGACCAGGACGAGATCGGTGGCGGGCGCGGGCGGGTTCATGTCGGCAAAGCGACCCGCCCCGAGGGCCACGCCGGCGCGTTCGCCTCGCGCCGCCGCCGCCCAGGCATCCTGCGTGCGCGCCTGGACCAGCCAGCCGCGGGCCAGCAGGGTCGAGGCGGCCTCGGGCGGGCGGGTCGTGACGACGATCTCGCGATCGTTGCGCCACAGGGCGCTGGTCCACCAGACCTCCGGTTCGACGTGCAGGCCGGTCCAGACCACGGCGCCCGTGGCCAGGGTGACGACGCCCAGTTCGCGCCGCCGGTCCTTCAGGCGAAAGACCATGACCTTGTCGCCGCTGGGCGAGAGATCGCCCAGCGTATCGCCCGCACCCGGCTCCGGGGGGAGCAGCGGGCGGGGTGCGGCGTCGCTGGCCAGGTCGACGACGAAGAGGCGGCCCAGGCCTTGGGCCACCAGGAAGTCGCGGTCGAAGCGCTGCGCGGTTTTCCACGGCGCGAACGTCTCATAGACCAGCCAGCGGCCGTCGGCCGAAAAGGCCGCGTGGCCGGTGTCCTCCAAGCTCAGGAGGTCCTCGACGGTGAAGGGTCTGCCCTTGGCCTGCGCCGTGGTGGCCACGGCGCAGGCGAGCAGAACCGCTGCGAAAACTCGCATGGCGTATCAGCTCCGGATGTCGGGAAGGTCTTGGGCCTACCAGGCCTTGGTCAGCTGCAGGGCGACGACGCGTCCCGTCGGCTCGTAGTTGGCCGGGTCGTAGCCGACCGCGCCGCGCGAGTCATAGAACGGCGGATCCTGCGCGAAGAGGTTTTGCGCGGTCAGGGCGACCACCACGCCGCGCCAAGGACCGGTCTTGGCCGGCGAGGCGTACTGCACTTGCAGGTCCGTCGTCGCCTGGGCGGAGACCTTCGGTCCGTTGGGGTTGCTGAGATCCCCGGTGTAGTTGAGCGACACGGTGGTGGTGATCGGGCCATGGATCCAGGAGGCCCACAGGCGCGCGCGCAGGTCGGCCGGATTTTCCACCACGCCGGCCAGCTCGACGGAACTGGCCGAGGCGGTGATCCGCCGCCGGTAGTGCATCAGCCAGGAGATGTTGGCGTTCAGCACCACCGGATCGCCGGCCACGCGCATCGGATAGGCGCCGGACACGTCCACGCCGCTCACCTCGAAGCTGCCGGTGTTGACGTACCGGGCCTCGGCGATCGCTTGGTAGGCGCTGGCCGGATAGGCCGCCGCGGCGCTGGCGCTGGCGGTCGCCAGGATCGATTGGACCAGGGCCAGGTCGGCCGGGTTCGTGGCTGGCGTGATGAGGGTGCGGAACGGAGCCAGGTCCGGCGCGGTCAGCACGGTGGTGATGTTGTTGATCGCCGGCTGGCCGATGCGGTCGTTGAACTTGGTGTCGAAGAAGGTCGCCGATACGCGTCCGCCGCCCCAGGCCTTGGGCGCCAGTTCCGCGCCGGCCGTCCACGACTTGGCCGTTTCCGGGCGCAGGTTCGGGTTGCCGCCGTAGCGGAGCAGGGTGAGAATCGAGGTCGTGCCGTTGCTGATGAACACCGGCGTGGCCTGCTGAGGATCGTTCAGCTGGCCCAGCGACGGCGCGCGAAAGGACTCCCCGTAGGTGGCCTTGACCGTCAGCCCGTCGACCGGCGCCCACAGCGCCCCGACCTTTGGCACGGTGCTGGACCCACCGACCTCATAGTGTTCGCGCCGCACAGCCAGGGACAACTCCAGCCGCTCCAGGCCCGGACGGCGGAAGTCACCGCCAAACAGCGGAACCCGTGCTTCGGCGAAGAGCGAGGTGACGTCACGCTCGCCGCGCCGCGTGAACGAGGCGATCGGCGCCACAGTGCTGGAGAGGCTCGTGCCGGTGCTCTTCAGGCCCTCGGTGCGGAACTGCGCACCAACCGCCAGGCGCACCTCGCCGGCCGGCAGGCGCACCAGTGCGCCGTCGGCCGTGGCGCTGACCGTGTCGAGCAAGCCGATCGTGGCGCGCTTTTCGTAGCCAGACAGCACAAAGTCGAGGATCGCCTGCTTGTTGCGGCCTTGGCCGATATAAGGGTTGAAGTAGCCGTCGCGCGCGGCGCTGTAGGGCGTCAACGGATTGTCGGCCAGATTGCCCAGGGCCTCGTTGAGGTAGGCCGAGTTCAGGACATTGGTCGACAGGCTGTTCTGCAGCTCTTCGCCATGCAGCGCGTAGATATCCAGGCGCCAGTCGCGCGGCAGTTTTACCTTGGCGCCGATCGACATCGCCCGGCTCTGCACCTCGCCGGTGCTGTAGAGGCCGCCGGCTTCGTTCTGGAACGAGTAGGCGATGCTGTTGGACGCCGCCCCGTTCGGCGACACGAAGTAGGGGTTCTTGGCGCTCACCGTCATCAGCGTCTGCGGCGGGGTGACGTGGGTGTTGTAGCGGCGGTCGCTGTAACGGGCGTCGGCGCTCAGGGTGACGCGGTCGCCGACATCCTGCGTCAGCGCCAAATAGGCGCTGCCGCGCTCCTGGGTCGGCAGGATGTCGAGGGTGGCGCGGTAGTTCTGCCGATTGACCTGGCCCGCGATGAAGTCGCTGGGCTTAAGGGCAGTGCCATCCTGACCGGCCGGGATTGCCCACATCGGCACGGATTGGCCGGTCGCTGGGTCGATACCCATGACGTTACCCGGCTGGCCGAAGATCAGCCGGCGGTCCGTGCCGCCCAGGGACCGGTGGTCGGCGTTGGCAGTGAAAGAGCGGTCGAGCGCTCGCAGGCGATTGCGCCGTTGATACTCTGCGCTGAGCAGCACTGATCCCGAACCCCACGCATGGCCGTAGGTCTGAGCGATCTGGCGCTGGCCGGCCCCGCCCGCTGTCGTGCCTCCGATCCGAGCCCGAGTCTCGGCGCCGTCGTAGCGGTCGCGCAGCACGATGTTGACGACACCGCCGACGGCGTCCGAGCCATAGAGCGCCGAGGCACCGTCGAGGAGGACTTCGACGCGCGCCACCGCCGCCAAGGGGATCGAGGAAACGTCGGCAAAGTCGCCCATGAGCCCTGAGCCGGCGATCCGGCGGCCGTTGAGCAGGACGAGCGTGGCGTCCGCGCCAAGGCCGCGCAGGTTGAAGCCGGTAGCCCGCGTGTCGTTGGTCGTGGTGGGATCCGTCGCCGTGGTGCGCGCGTCGTCCGAGGCCGAACCGCCGAACGCTTGCGGAAGCGACGTCAGGGCGTCGGCCAGGGTGGCGTAGCCGGCCCGATCGATCTCGTCGCGGGTCACCACCAGGACAGGCGAGGGGCCATCGGCTGCGCCTCGGATGTGGCTGCCGACGACGACCTCTTCGAGCAGGGTGCTGTCCTCGACCGACATGGCCTGAAGTGGATCGGCGGCGGACGCCATCAGTTGCTCGGGCGCGGAGGCCGCGACGGGCGTCCGCGCCGCGCGCAGGACGAACTGACCGGGCTGCGTCTCGACGATTTCAACCGCGCGGCCGACCAGAAGCTTTTCGAGCGCTTGGCGAACCGTGAACCGACCCGTCAGCGCGGGCGCGGTCATGCCGCTGACCAGGGCGCTGTCGAAGACGATGTTGGTGTTGCTCTGCGCGCCGAGTGACAGCAACGCCTTGTCCAGGGGGCCTGATACGATCGCGACGTTGACGCCTGGTTCAGCCGCAATGGCGGCGACAGGGGCGGCCAGAAGGCCAGCCGCACCGACCAGGGCGACAAACGACGATCCACAACTCAACCCAAAACGCGCCATCTTCACTCCCCCGGCGCGCCCGGGCCTTCACAACGAAGCCACATTGTTCAACGCGCTGAAGGGTGAGACGAGAGTTTGAGCGATCCTTAGTAGTTCGACTGCGGAATTATTTTCAGGTCAGCCCTCGGGGGCCTTTAGCTCGATGTCGCCGCCCAATCGCCGATCTGCTTTCAGGCCATAGAGCGTCGTCATCGCCGTGACGAACTCCATGGGCTTTCCAATGGCGAAGTCGCCGTTGACGCGGGTGTGGGCGGGAACGTCGGCGCTCAGAATGACCTTGTCGCGGCTGTAGCGGTTGATCTCGTCGACCGCGTCTTCGAGCGGGGTGGCGCGAAAACTCACCCGCCCCTCGGTCCAACCCGTGGCGACGGCGAGATCCGTCGGAACCGGCGCTGGCGCGACGTTTCGTCTGCCCGTGGTCAGGGTTTGGCCGGGTTCGAGCGTCCAGGCTGCGGATCGACTGCCGCGTTCAGTGACGGCGACCTTGCCTTCGGCGAGCACGACCTTGGCGCCGCCGTCAGCGCGCCTGACGTCGAAGCGTGTTCCGAGAGCGCGCACCTCGGTGTCGCCGGCCACGACGACGAAGGGGTGCGCATGATCGTGCGCGACGTCGAAGAAGGCTTGCCCACGGAGCAGTTCGACGCGACGCAGGCCGTTGTCGAAGCGCACCTTCAAGGCCGTGTCGGTGTTGAGCCGAACCCGCGTGCCGTCGGGGAGTTCAGCGACCGTCTGGCGTCCAATGTCGGTCGAATAGGTAGGCGCCGTGAGCTTCCAGACGATGACGGATGCGGCGACTAAGCCCGTGATCGCGATGCCAACGGCCCAGCGCTGGCGCGCTTTGGACAGCATGTTGCGGTGCCAGGGTGGCGGCGCTGGCGCGCGGCGCTGGCGGGCGGCGTGCGCGAT
>JAEXJH010000359.1 GCA_023445955.1 Pseudomonadota bacterium | reverse complement strand
GGCCGAAGGAGCCGGTGCCGCCGGTGACCAGGATCACCTTGCCGTCCAGATCGAGGGATTTGGGGGAAAAACGGCCCAAGGTCTGCCTCCTGCGACGTGCGCGAGCCTCCCAGGCGTCGCGACGACTCGTGGTTAACGCCTTTGCGTACGCCCGCAGACGTAAAGAGGACGTCAACCACGACGCGATACAAGGCCTCATGCGCCGCAACCGCCTCCTCCCGTTCGCCCTGATCGCCGCCCTCGCTGCCGGCTCCCTGGCCGCGCCGAGCGTCGCCTTCGCCGGTCACGGCGGTGGTGAAGAGAAGAAGGCGCCGCCGACCTATTTCGCTCTCGATCCGATCAACGCCATCGTCCTGCGCCGCGACGGCCGCCGGGGCGTGATGACCGTCGAGGCCGGCATCCAGGCAAAGGATCCCGTGTTGATGACCCGCGCCCAGGCCTCGACGCCGCGCCTGCGCGCCGCCTTCGCCCAGGTGCTGATGGTCTATGCCGCCGGCCTGCGCGGCGGGGCGGCTCCGGACATGGACTATGTCGCGCGCGAGCTGCAGAAGGCCTGCGACCAGGTGGTCGGCAAGCCCGGCGCCAAGGTGCTGCTGGGCTCGACCCTGCTCAGCTAGGTTTCTTGCGGCGGGCTCTGAAGAACCCCCGCAGCAGGTCCGCGCTCTCCTCGGCCAACACGCCGCCCGTCACCTCCGGCCGCCAGTGGCAAGTGGGCTGGGCGAAAAACTTCGGGCCGTGAACGACCGCGCCGCCCTTGGGATCCTCGGCCCCGAACACCACCCGCCCGATCCGCGCATGGCTGATGGCGCCGGCGCACATGGCGCAGGGCTCCAGGGTGACGACCAGGGTCAGGTCGGTCAGGCGGTAGTTCTCCAGCTTGGCGGCGGCGGCGCGCATGGCCGCGATCTCGGCGTGGGCCGTAGGGTCGTGAGCGGCGATCGGGCCGTTGCCGGCGGTGGCGATGATCTCGCCGGTCTTCGGATCCAGGATCACGGCGCCCACCGGCGTTTCGCCGGCCTCGGCCGCCGCGCGGGCGGCGTCGAGCGCCAGGCGCATCATGCGGTGGTCTTGATCCTCGTCCTGATCAGTGCGCATTACCAACAAAAGCCCATCGAGAGATGCGCCCAGCCCGAGAAGGACGCCGAAAATGACCGAGCCACACGATCCCCTGTACGAGCCTCAACTCGACGGTCAAGACGGAGAGCTGGACGGCGGTCCCGGCGAGCGGGTCGCCAAGGCCCTGGCGCGGGCCGGCGTGGCGTCGCGTCGCGAGGTCGAGCGGCTGATCGAGGCTGGCCGCGTGGCGATCAACGGCAAGGTGCTGACCACTCCGGCGGTCAAGGTCCAGCCCGGCGACTTCCTGACCGTCGACGGCCAGCTGGTGGCCGAGCGCGAGCCGACGCGGATCTTCCGCTACCACAAGCCCACCGGGCTGATGACCACCCACAACGACCCCAAGGGCCGGCCGACCGTGTTCGGCTCGCTGCCCAAGGACCTGCCGCGCCTGATCTCGGTCGGGCGCCTGGACTTGAACTCCGAAGGCCTGCTGCTGCTGACCAACGACGGCGAGCTGTCGCGCGCCTTGGAGACGCCCAGCAACGCCTGGGTCCGCCGCTATCGCGCTCGCGCCTTCGGCGACACGACGCAGGCCAAGCTGGACAAGTTGAAGGACGGGATCACCGTCGAGGGGGTCACCTACGGCGCGATCGAGGCCAAGATCGACAAGGCCCACGACAAGGCTGGCGGCGGCAAGAACATCTGGCTCACGGTCAGCCTGTCGGAAGGCAAGAACCGCGAAGTCCGCAAGGTGCTGGAAGCGCTGGGCCTGAAGGTCAATCGCCTGATCCGCATGTCCTACGGCCCGTTCGCCCTGGGACCGCTGGAAGCCGGCCAGATCGAGGAAGTCGGTCCGCGGGTGATCCGTGAACTGATGGAAGGCATCGTCTCCGAAGAGAACATGCCGACGGGCGATCGTCCCAAGTTCAGCGGCGTCGCCGCCGCGGTTAAAGCTCCCGGCACGCCCGGGGGCGGCGACCTGCAACGCCGCGGCGCGCCGCGCGCCGACCGCGCGGTGGTGATCGATACGCCGGAAAAGTCCGAGAAACCCGTCTACAAGGCCGGCTGGGCCAAGCCGAAGAAGAAGGTCTCGCCCCACGCGCCGAGCAAGGGCGCCAGCAAGGGCATCGCCCAGCCGAAGGCCAAGCGCGCGCCCAAGTCGATCGAGAGCAAGTTCATCGACATCGGCAAGCCCGCCGCGCGCGGCAAGCCGGCGGCGGCGCGTCCAGGCGCGAAGCCTGCCGATGGCGCAGCGCGTCGTGTGTCGGAAAAGCCAGGCCGAGCGGCGCCGCGTCCGGGGGCGGCCAAGCCCGCTCGCGGTTCGGCTCCCTCGCGCGGTCCTGCCCCGCGCGGTGGTCCCAAGCGCTAGGGGCGTTCTGGCCCTAGGCCGTCGCCGGCGTCTGGGTTCCGGTCCAGCGGCGCAGGGCCGGCCAGCGGACCGACAGCTCGGCCACGCCGATGAAGCCGGCCAGCACCACCAGGGCGCTGGCGATCAGGCCGGCCTTGAACTCGTGCGGCGCGTCGGGGCGGGTGGTCATCGGCCGGATCAGCAGCAGGATGACGGCGTTGTTGGCCGCGTGCGCGCCGATGCCCAGCTCGATGCCGCTCAGGCGCAGCGCCATCCAGGTCAGGCCCGCGCCCATGGCCGCGCGAACCAGGAAAGCGTCGATATTGGGGTCGAAGTGGATGGCCGCGAACAACAGGCCGTTCAGCACCATCAGCACGATGGGATTGTGGATGTAGGCGGCGCTTTGCTTTAGCAGCCAGCCGCGGAACACCAGCTCCTCGGCGGCCGAGGCCAGGATCAAGAGGGCGATGGCCATGGTCGCGTAGAAGGTGCGGCCCACCAGGTTCGGCGAGACCGTCCACAGCGGCGGATCGAGTTGCTCGCCGAGGGCGGCGGCGACGCCGGTGACGGCGATCATCACCACGCCCACCAACACCAGGCCGCCCAGCAGCAGCCGCCAGCGCACGGCCTGGCCGCGATTGATGTAGTCGGTGATCCGGCGGTGGTGGATCGCCCCGGCCGCGAACACGAAGCCGACCGCCGCGCCCAGGTTCACGCCGGCCAGCACGGCCAGGAAAAACAGCGACTGCCGCGCCGTCGGTTCGGTCAGGTTGGGATCGGAAAAGACGTTGAACAGGTCGCCGGCCGCCGGCGCGCCGTCCAGGCCGCTGACCACCAGCAGGCCGATCAAGGTCGCGCTGATGGCGCCCAGCAGGCCCGCCACGGCGCCGGCCAGCATGCCGACCGGCACGGCGAAGGCGGTCCGCCAAGGGTCGCGGTCATAGGGCGACAGGTCGGCCAGGAAACGCGAACGCTTCACCGCCTCCATCAGCTCGCCCATCCGCATCGTCCGATCGCCCTTGCGCTTCACCGCTTGCTATCGAGGCGACTAAGAGGGAAGGGCCGCGATCTTGTAAAGCGCGTGCTTGCCGCAGGGCGCGCGGGACGGCACACATCCGGTTACGGGTTGTAAGGGGACTAAGCATGAGTGATCGGGATTCGGGCGACGCCACCCCAGGGCATCTGCATCGGCTGGTGCTGTTTTCGGACGCCGTGTTCGCCATCGCCATCACCCTGCTGGCCATCGAGATCCATCCGCCGCACGAGTGGCGCGGCATCGCGGACCTGTTCAGCCAGATGGGCCCCAAGCTCCTGGCCTATGCCGTCAGCTTCGCGGTGGTCGGGGTGGGCTGGTTCAGCCACCGCCGGGTGTTTGCCCGGCTGGTCAAGGCCAATGGCGGCCTGGACGTCTTCAACTTCCTGGTGCTGGGCCTGATCGCCCTGTTGCCGCTGGCCACCGAGCTTCTATGGGAAGGGGGCGGCAAGGCGCTGCCGGTCTATCTGGGCCTGGTCGCCCTGTTCGGCGTGGCCATGGGTCTGCTGTGGGCCTATGCGGCCTTCATCGGCAAGCTGGCCGAGCCGATGCCGGCCGGCGAGGCCTGGTACATCTGGCTGCGGGTGACGCTGCTGCCCGGTGTGATGTGCACCCTGAGCCTCTATAGCCTGGCCCATCCCTGGGGCTGGATCCTGATGATCCTGCTGCTGGTCGGCCTGTCATGGCTGGGTCGCAAGCTGAAGGCGGCCTGATGCGCATCGTCTCGGGCCAGTATCGCGGCAAGGCCATCGTCGCCCCGCCGGGCGAGGCGACCCGCCCCACCTCCGACCGCGCCCGCCAGGCCGTGTTCAACATCCTCGAGCACGCCGCCTGGGCGCCGGAACTGAACGGAGCGCGGGTGATCGACGTCTTCGCCGGCTCGGGCGCGCTGGGGCTGGAGGCCCTGGCGCGCGGGGCGGGGTTCTGCCTGTTCGTCGAGACCGATGACGCCGCGCGCGGCGCGATCCGCGAGAACATCGACGCCATGCATTTGTTCGGCGTCACTCGCGTGCACCGCCGCGACGCCACCGACCTTGGCCCCCGCCCGGCCAGCGCCGGCGCGCCGTTCGACATCGCCTTCCTCGATCCGCCCTACGCCAAGGGCCTGGGCGAAAAGGCCGTGGCCGAGATGAAAGCCCACGACTGGCTGGCCCCCGGCGCGATCCTGATGTTCGAGCGCGGCCGGGGCGAGGTTGATCCGGTGCTTGAGGGCTTCGAGCAGATCGACGCGCGCGACTACGGCGCCGCGCGCGTCCTCTTCTACAAGTTCAGCTGACTACCAGGCCTTCGCGCCCACGCGATTATCGAGCTGGGCGCGCAGGTTGGAGAGGCCCAGCCGGGTGATCCGGTAAGGGCCGCCCTCCTGGCTGGCGATCAGGCGCTTGCGCTTCAGCGACTGGAAGACGCCGACCGAGCAGTCAGTCAGCGCCCAGCCGTCGCGGGTGATGCAGTCGGCCGCGATGATCTTGCCGTTGTCGTCGCGTTCGAGTTCGATCCGGCCGCCTTGGGCCAGAGCATGCAGCGTGCGTTGCTGCGGTTTGGAGATGTTCAATGGATTGTCCGAGAGATCGAGGCGCGTGATCGCGCATCCGCCTGGCGAACGCGCGGGCGAAGCGGGCCTAAATCGACTTTCGAACCAAGGTTCGGAGCCTGTTAGGCCCGGACCTCACGCACAATCTCGGACATGAACCACACGAGAGAAGTTGGTGGCGGGAAGATGGGGCAGGACGCAGCGAAGCTCAAGCGCTCGCCGCGCCGCCATGACTCAGGGCGCCTTGCTCACGTGATTGTCGATGCCCGTCATGCGGACCTTGGGCGCCTTGGCCGAGCGCCATTTCACGGTCTGGTCCGTGCCGGTCACCGACACCATCGCGCCGGGGCGCAGGTCGATGGCGACCTTGCTGCCGGTCCCGGTCAAGGTCAGGCTGGCGCAGTCGCCGGTGAAGGTCAGGTCGTGGTCCGTGCCCTCGACGATGACATCGCGGCCTTCGCAGGCGATCGTGTTGCCCTGGCCGATGCCGACGACATGGATCGGCGCGGTGTCCGCACCTGCGGCGAGGCCGGCGACGAGCGCGAGCAGCGGAATGAAGGCCATGATGCGTCGATCCTTGCTGTGGGGTCAGGCGCGAGCGTCACGGCTCGGCCTCGCCTAAACACGCCAGGCGGCGGAAGGCTCCACCTCAGGTAGGTCTACTTCTTCACCTTGGCCGGCGTCGTCTGGCTGGCCTTCACCGGCGCGCCCGACTGGCGAGCTTCGGTGACAAGGCCGGCGCAGTCGGCGTCCTTGGCCTCGCCCGTCGTGACGAACGGCAGCAGCGCGGCTAGCGGGTTGATCAGCGAACCCAGCGCCGCGGCGACCCCGCCCTGGCCGATCGTCTTGCTGACATCGAGGCCCGGCTTGGGAGCCATGATCGGACCCTTGATGGTGATCGGCACGAACAGGCGCACCAGGCGCGGCTTCTTGCTGTCGCCCTCGATGCGGAAGTCCATCCGCTCGGTCGACAGGTTCACCGTGCCGCGGCCCTTGGCCAGCACCACGCCGGTGTCGGCGACCAGGGTGGTGGTGGTCATGACGCCGTTCCGGACGTCAAAGTCGGCCACGGCGCAGCGCACCGGCGTCTCCTTGTCGCTCTTGGACAGCAGCAGGAGCAGACCCTTGGAGGCGTTGACGCCCAAGAGCTCGGCGAAGGCCTGGCGGATCTGGCCCTTGGGCGCGACCAGGGTCACCGAGCCGTCGGCGGTGGAGGCCGCGCGGTGGACGCTGTTGCCCGTGCCGGTCAGCTTGGCGCGGGCCATGACCGCGCCCTCGATGGCCGGCTTGCCCTCGCTCTGGATCGGGATGAAGTCTTCGATGCGGGCGTTCAGCAGGCGCACGTCGATATCGGTCTTCGGTACGGCGGGGCGAGCGTCCAGGCGCACCTTCCCCTTCAGGTCGCCACGCGAGAAGGTCAGGGCCAGCGGGTCGACGGTCAGCACGCCCTTGTCCAGGACCACCTCGGCGCTGACCTTGCGCAGCGGCAGGTTGGGCGCGTTCACGGTCTCGGCGCGATAGCTTACCTTGGCGTCCATGGCGCGGATGCGGTCGACCTGCAGGGTGGCGTCGGGCAGCAGGCGCTGGGTGGCGTCGCGCTGGGCGGCCTCGACCTTCTGGCCGGCCGAGGCGGTCTCGCCGCGACCCGTGGCCGGGGCGGCGCCGAACAGGCTGCCCAGGTCGTCGAAGTCCAGCCGGCGCGAGCGCAGGTCGGCTTCCAGATAAGGCCGCTCGCGGCCGGTCAGCACGAAGAGATCGCCGGAGATGTCGCTGTCGCCGACGCGGCCAGTCAGTTTCTCGAAGTCGTAACGGTCGCCCTTACGGACCAGATGGCCCGAGACCTTGTAGGGCGGGGTGTTGGGCAGGGTCAGGCCGATCAGGTCATGCAGGCGGTTCAGGTCGGCGCCGGCGATGCTGAGCTGGGTCTCGAAGCGGCCCAGGTCGAACGGCTTGTTGACGGCGCCCTTGGCCGTGATGTGGGTGGAGCCGGCGCGGATATCCGCGTCGAACGGATAGGGCTTGTCGGGCGTGATGTTCAGCAGCGGGCCGCCGCTGACCTCGGCGATGAAGCCGGCCTTGTTCAGGCTGCCCTTGCCCTCCAGCACGAAGCGGCCGCCTTTTTCGCCAGCGCGTTCCTGGGCGTTGACCGTGCCGACGAACAGCGCGCCGCGGCTGCGGTCGTCGACGCGCAGCTGGCCCTCGTTGATCACGAAGCGCTGGATGGCCGGCAGCTTCAGCGGCTTGTCGCTCTTGGCCGCGCCAAAGGTCCAGTTGGCCTTGCCGTCCTTGTCGCGCAGCAGGCGCACCTGCGGCTTGTCGACCGCCAGGAACGGCAGGATCACCTGGCCGCGCAGCAGCGGCAGGATCTTGATCTGCACGGCGATGCGCTGGACCTGGGCCATCTGGCCGGCCTGCGGATCCACGGCCTTGGCCCAGGCCGGCTGGCCGATCCTCACGCCATAGGCCTCGGCCTTGGGCGAGAACGACCAGGGATGGACGCGCAGGTCGCCGGCGATCACCACCTCGCGCTGCAACTGGGCCGAGGCGTAGCGGCCGATCGGGCCGCGCAGCCAGTTCCAGTCGAAAATCACCAGGAAGATGATGATCGCCGCGACCAGGGTTACGGCCGCGCCGATGCCTATGCGTGCGCTACGAGACAGCCCTCGGAACGGGTTCCGGGACGGCTTGGGCGCGGGCATGACATCGAGCGTGGACAGGATCGTGGCTCCGGTTGAACCCACACAACGCGTGAGCCCAGCGGTCCTGTTCCAATTTGAAGCGAGTCCGGGTTTTCAGGCCTCGTCAGTAGACGAGACCGATCCGGCAGACGACCACCCCCGCGATGATGAATACGGCGATGGCCACGAGTTCATAGGCCTTGAAAAACGGCCGGCTTGGCGTGCGCATGGTTACTAGTTCCCCCGTCCCAATTTGGTGCAAGTCGACGCTTCCGGCGCAAGGGCGGCGCCACCCGCTTTGGGGTTTAGGGCGTCTTTCCGGGCCAGATCAGATAACCGGCCTCGTCGCGCCCGGCGGCGACGTAACCGTAGCCGTACGGCGGCGGATAGTTCACGCCCTGGCCCCCACGGCCATAGGCGTAACCACTGCCGTACGCGCTGCTTCCATACTCGTACTGACTTTGCGAAGATCGGCTGTCGTAGCGGCGCTCGCCGTAGCGATCACCGGCGTAACCGCCGCCGTAGGCGTAGCCGCCCTGATACCCGCCGCCGCCGTAGCTGCTGCACGGATCGCAGGGGTTCTCGTAGCGATAGCCGCCGCCATAGCCCGCGCAGCCGCAGTCTGTTGCGTAGCCGCTCTGGTAGCCGTAGCCGCTCTGGGTCTGGACTTGCAGGCCGCCGCCATAGCCGTAGCCTTGGCCATAGCCGTTGTAGGCGCTGTCGCACTCCACGCGGTCCCAGCGATAGGCGCCGCCCGGGCCGGTGACCCGGCGCGAGACGCACTGGCCGGGCAGGGTGTTGGGCGGTAGCACCTCCGATCCCCCGACGCCGCCGCCGTGATACGAGCCGGCCATCGCGGGCGCGGCCAGCGACGTCGTGGCGGCGGCGAGAACGAGCGGGACGAGGCGGCGAAGAATGGACATGGGCGACTCCGGACAGCGTTAACAAAACATTTCCGGCGCGGGCGCGAGCGACCTTTCACCCGTCGCGCGAGCGTGGCCGTGGCGGGCTTTCCTTTGAGGCGTAAGGCGGATAGCGTCGCGTCAAACATCTGTTTGAGGCGGCTATGGCGATCGAGGCGGTGATCTGGGATTTCGGCGGGGTATTCACGACCTCGCCGTTCGAGGCCTTCCGTCGCTACGAGACCGAGCGCGGCCTTCCGAAGGACTTCATCCGCACCGTCAACGCCAACAATGGCGACGCGAACGCCTGGGCCAAGTTCGAGCGGGCCGAGATCGACGCGGCGGCCTTCGACACGCTGTTCTTGGAGGAGGCCACGCGCCTGGGCCATCCGGTTCGCGGCGCCGAGGTGCTGCCGCTGCTCTATGGCGACCTGCGGCCCCGGGTGCTGGAGGCCCTGAAGGCCTGCAAGGCGCGGTTCAAGGTCGGCTGCATCACCAACAACGTGCCCACCGGCCACGGCTCCGGCATGGCCCAGAGCGCCGACAAGGCTGTAGCTGTCGGCGAGATCATGGGCCTGTTCGACGCGGTGATTGAGAGCTCCAAGGCCGGGGTGCGAAAGCCCGACCCACGCATTTACCAGATGATGTGCGAGCTACTGGACGTCTCGCCGGAGGCCTGCGTCTACCTCGACGACCTCGGCATCAACTGCAAGCCGGCGGCGGCCTTGGGCATGACGGCCATCAAGGTGTCGGGCGAGCAGCAGCTGCTGGACGACCTTGCGAAGGCGACCGGATTGTCGTTCTGAGGGGCTTGAAGCTTCTCGGAGAACCTCATGTCCCGTCCCAAGATCGGCGCCGCCACGGCCATCGCCCAGCTGTCTGGCTGGAGCGCCGCCTCCGAAAAGGACGCCATCGCCAAGACCTTCAAGTTCAGCGACTTCAATGAGGCTTTCGGCTTCATGACCCGCGTGGCGCTGATGGCCGACAAGCTCGACCATCACCCCGAGTGGTTCAATGTCTACAACCGCGTCGAGGTGCTGCTGACCACCCACGACGCCGATGGCGTGACGGAACTGGACGTCCAGCTTGCGAAGTTCATGGACAGCGCGGCCTGAAGAATTCAAACTCCCGTTTGAATTTTACGGGAGGACGCCGAAAATGGCGCAGAGCACGGGCCGGGTCGCCGGCAAGAAGGCTTTCATCACCGGCGGGGCTCAGGGTCTGGGCGCGGCGGCGGGGCGGATGCTGGCCAGCGAGGGCGCCAAGGTCGCCCTGGCCGACCTCAACCTGGCCGGCGCGCAAGCGGTGGCGGCCGAGATCAACGCCGCCCACGGCGCGGGCACGGCCTTCGCCTACCAACTGGACGTCACCCAGGAAGACCAGTGGATCGAGGTGCTGGAAAAGGCCGCCGGCGACCTGGGCGGCCTGTCGGTGCTGGTCAACAACGCCGGCATCGGCGGCGACGGCCCGATCGAAAGCCTCGACTTCGACCTCTGGAAGAAGGTGATGTCGGTCAATGTCGACAGCGTCTTCCTGGGCGCCAAGCACGCCCTGACCCACATGCGGGCGCACCAGCCCGGCTCGATCATCAATCTAAGCTCAATCGCCGGCCTGATCGCCAACGGCAACTCGCCCGCCTACAACGCCTCCAAGGCGGCGGTCTGGCTGCTCTCCAAGAACATCGCGCTGTACTGCGCCAAGATGAAGCTCGACATCCGCTCGAACTCCATCCACCCCACCTTCATCGACACCCCGATCCTGGACGGCTTCTCGGCCCGGTTCGGCAAGGAAGAGGCCTTCGCCAAGCTGGCCCGCCAAGTGCCGCTGGGCCGCATCGGCGAGCCGAACGACATCGCCAATGCGGTGCTTTATCTGGCCAGCGACGAGAGCAAGTTCATGACCGGCGCTGAGATCAAGGTCGACGGCGGCATCTCGGCGATGTGATGCGAAAGCAGAAGGGGTCCCGCCCCAAGCGCCCGCGCCCCTATTTGCGTTTAAACGGC
>JAEXJH010000358.1 GCA_023445955.1 Pseudomonadota bacterium | reverse complement strand
GGCCGAAGCAGCCTCCTGGCCGCCTTCAGCCTTGGCGTCCTGCTTGCCGGCAGGCTTGGCGACGCCTTCAGCGAAGGCCTTGGCCCCGCCCACCAGGTCGGGCAGCGACTTGGCGCCGGCCATGGCGTTGATCGCCAGCACGCCGCCGACGGCGACGCCGACCAGGGGGAGGATGCGCGGAACGTTCTTCATCGGCGGGGAGCCCTGGGGTTGGCGGACGGGTTCTCACCCGGTCCGTCGAAGAGGTCATCATCGATCCGCGCCCGTGAACGCGGGGTTTCGTTGGTCTGATTTGAAGTCTGGCTGGAGGCCATGCCCGGACGCGAGGCCGGACGGGGAATGGGTTCGCCGCCACGCACGGCGCGCTCGACGCGATCCTCGCGGTCCAGCAGACGTTCGAAGTCGGCGGCCGACAGGCGACGGTCGGCTTGAGGCGCAGCGGCCGGCGGCGCTTCGCGGCTCAGGCGCGGCGCGGGACGCTCCGGCTGGGCTTGAGGCGCAACGGTCGGAGCCGGCAGCGGCTTGGTGACAAGCTCGCCCAGCTGAGCGGCCAGGGCTTGGGCGCGCTCGATGCGCACGGCCAGCGTCTCGGCGGCTTCGTCGGTGGCGGCGCGAAGATCGGCCAGCCCCTGCTCGGCGCGGGCCGCTGCCCTGTCCAGGTCGACCACCGCCTTGGCGAAGCCCTCGTGGCTGTCGCGCAGCGCCTTCAGGCGGCGCTCCAGGCGCCAGCCGAAGACCAGCGCCGCGATCAGCAGCACTGCGAGGAACCCGTTCATGGCGAAGGCGATCAGGCTCATTTCAGCTTCTGCACGGCCTTCTTGGCGGCGGGCGTCAGCGGAGCCTCGGCCCGGATGGCGATCGAGTGGTTGCGGCGGCCCATGCGGCCGCGCGTCAACCGAATGGTCCCGGCGCGCAACTCGACCAGGCTGTCGGGCGTGGCGTTCAGCATCAGCGTATCGCCCACCTGCATGTTCAGCACCCGCGATAGCGGCACCTGCTGCTCGTCCAGCACGGCGCGCACCTCGGTCTGGGTGGTCCACAGCTCGGTGGCCAAGTGGCCTTCCCAGATGTTGTCGCGACCGAACTTCTCACCCATGAACTGCTGCAGCAGCATCTTCCGGATGGGTTCCAGCGTGGCGTAGGGCAGCAACAGCTCGATGCGGCCGCCGCGGTCTTCCATGTCGATGCGCAGCTTGACCAGGATCGCGGCGTTGGCCGGGCGAGCGATGGCGGCGAAGCGCGGGTTGGTCTCCAGACGGTCCAGCGAGAAGTTGACCGGATGCAGCGGCTCGAAGGCGCTCTTCAGGTCGTGCAGGACGACCTCGATCATCCGCTGCACCAGCACGCGTTCGATCGTGGTGTAGGGACGGCCCTCGATGCGCATCGCGGCGGTGCCGCGACGGCCGCCCAGTAGCACGTCGACGATCGAGTAGATCAGGTTGGAGTCGACCGTCAGCAGGCCGTAGTTGTCCAGCTCCTCGGCCCGGAACACGGCCAGGATGGCCGGCAGCGGGATCGAGTTCAAATAGTCGCCGAAGCGGATCGAGCTGATGTTGTCGAGGCTGACCTCGACGTTGTCGGACGTGAAGTTCCGCAGGGACGTCGTCATCAACCGCACCAGGCGGTCGAAGACGATTTCCAGCATCGGCAGGCGCTCGTACGAGACCAGCGCCGAGTTGATGATGGCGCGGATGCCGGTGCGGTCCTCGCCGCCGTCGCCCGACAGATCGAAGCCCAGCAGGCTGTCGATCTCGTCCTGGTTCAGGATGCGCTCGGAGCCGCCTTCGCCGCCGCCGTCGTCCCAGCCGCCCATGCCGCCGGAAAAGTCGCCAAATTCATTGCCGCCGCCACCGCCGGCGTCGCCTTCACCGAAGGCGCCGGGCGGGTTCTGCGAGGCCCACTGGGCCATCGCGGCCTGATCGTCGAGTTCGTCCGCCATGATCGTTCGCCCAACCAGCCCGAGGGCTAGTTGATCAGCATCTCCTCGATGAGGACCGCGTTCACCTTGGCCGGCGCCGCCACCAGGTTCACCCGGCGCAGCAGCTCATAGCGCAGCTGGTAGGTGCCCTGGCTGCCGTTCAGGTCTTCCGGACGCAGCTCGCGCAGGAAGGCCTGGAACATGTCCTGCAGACGCGGCAGGTTCGGCGTCAGCTCGTCGGCCGTGTCCTGGTCGGGCAGTTCGAAGGTCAGCTTCAGCTTCAGGAAGGTCGACTTGCCGTCGGCGGTCTGCATGTTCACGACGATGTCGGGCAGGGTGTAGAAGACCACGCCGTCGGGGCCTTCCTTGATCACCGGCGCGCCGCCGGCGGCCGGGGCCGCAGCGCCCTCGCCTTCCTTCTTGGCGCCGTGACCGCCCTTCTCTTCCTTCTTTTCCTTCTTCTTTTCCTTCTTGTCCGCGCCGTGCTCGCCCGCAGCGGCTTCCGGCTTCGGCTTCATCAGGAAAAAGGCCGCGGCGCCGCCACCGCCCAGCACGAGGACGCCCGCAGCGATCGCGATGATCAGGATAGGCGGTTTCTTCTTGGCGGGGGCTTCGCCCTCGGCGCCTTCTTCGCCTTCCGGAGCTTCCTTTTCGGGTGCTTTGGCCACGCGCGGGTTCCTTGGAATCTATACCCGTACACATGCGGGCCACATGGTTAACGATGTGTTTTTGAAGCCATTTGGTCGCAGGCTGAATCTGCCCGGCAGACTCCGACCAACAGCCGACCGTTAACCTTCCTTTTCGTTGATTTATAACGCGTTTTCACTCTGGCACGAAGGTTGCTTCAAGGGTTGCGGCGCATTTGTCGCGCCAGCCGCCCGAGTTAACTCGCCATGGACAACGCGCTCTACGTCGGCCTCTCGCGGC
>JAEXJH010000357.1 GCA_023445955.1 Pseudomonadota bacterium | reverse complement strand
CCTGCTTCTCGCGGGTCAGGTCGGCGGGGTCGAAGGTCGGGCGGCGGACGAGGTCGGCGATGACGTCCATGCCCAGATCCAGACCGCCCTTCAGGGCGCGGACCTGGAAGCTGGTGCGCTCATAGCCGGTGGCGGCGTTGATCGAGCCGCCCTGGTTCTCGATGACCTCGACGATGTCGCGCGAGGAGCGGTCGCCTGCGCCCTTGAACACCATGTGCTCCAGGAGGTGCGACCAGCCCGACCGCGCCGGATCCTCATAGGCCGCCCCTCGACCCGCTACGACGGACAGGGCCAGGGTTTCAAGGCCCGGCATCGGGTCGAAGACGACGCGGACGCCATTGGGCAGGGTGCGGAGGATCGTGGTCATGAGCCGCGGTATCTAGGCGCTCGCGCGCCTAGACGCCAGCTTTCGCTCAAGTATTGGCCGCGAAGGTCCGCACGAACGCCTTGATCGACGAGCCGTCGGCCGGCAGGCGCTCGAACTTCTCGGGCTTCTTCGAGAGGTCCGGCGTTGCGCGCGGGGTCGACGGCAGCAGACCCGTGGCGGCTTGCACCGCTTCGGGGAACTTGGCCGGGTGAGCGGTCGACAGCACCACGACGGGCACCGACGCCGGCGCGTCCACACCCGCTGCGGCGGCCAGGCCGACGGCGGTGTGCGGGTCGATGACCTCGCCGGTCTCGTTCAGGGTCGAGAGCATGGTCTTGGCGGTGTCGGCCTCGCTGACCGACGCGCCGCGGAACAGCTCGCGCATCCAGGCGTGAGCGCCCGGCGGAATGTCCAGCAGGCCGGTGTCGGCGAAGGCGCGGAAGGCCCGCCCGGTCTCGGTGCCGTCACGGCGGACGGCTTCGAAGTACAGGCGCTCGAAGTTGGACGCGACCTGGATGTCCATGGCCGGGCTCTGGGTGGCGGCCACGGCGCCGCGCGAATAGCGGCCGGTCTCCATGGCGCGCGCCAGGATGTCGTTGGAGTTGGTGGCGGCGGTCACCGAGTGGATCGGCAGGCCCAGCTTCTTGGCCACGAAGGCGGCATAGGCGTCGCCGAAGTTCCCCGTCGGGACCACGAAGGCCACTTCGCGGTTGGGCGCGCCCAGCGAGACGGCCGCAGTGAAGTAGTAGATGCTCTGGGCTGCGATCCGCGCCCAGTTGATCGAGTTGACGCCCGACAGGTCCACCGCGTGGCGGAACTGGTCGTCCTGGAAGGCCTGCTTGACGATGTGCTGGCAGTCGTCAAACGAGCCCAGCACCGAGATGCAGGCCACGTTGCCGTCGACGGCTGTGGTCATGAACCGGCGCTGCACCTCGCTGATACGGCCCTCCGGGAAGAGGGCGACGATGCGGGCGTTCTTGCGGCCGCGGAACGCCTCGACGGCTGCGCCGCCGGTGTCGCCCGAGGTGGCGCAGATGATGGTCATCTTCCGCGACTGGCGCTCCAGCACGTAGTCGTAGAGGCGACCGAGCAGCTGCATGGCGACGTCCTTGAACGCCAGGGTCGGGCCGTGGAACAGCTCCAGCAGGTAGCGGTTGGACGTGAGCTGCTTCAACGGCACGACGGCCGTGTGGGCGAAGGTGGCGTAGGCCTCCTCGCACATGTGCAGCAGGTCGTCCTTGGGGATGTCGTCGCCGACGAACTTGCCGACTACCGCGGCGGCCACCTGGGCGTAGGACTTGCCCGCGAAGCCGGCGATCTCGGCGGGCGAGAAGCTGGGCCACTCGCTCGGCACGTACAGGCCGCCATCGGGGGCCAGGCCGGCCAGCACCGCATCCAGGAAGCCGATCGGTGCGGACTGGCCGCGGGTCGACACATAGCGCATCAGGGTTTCAATCTCCGCCAGAGCATGGCGGCATAGATAAACAGCAGGGTTACGGCAAGACCGAACCACGTCAGGGCGTATTCCAGGTGCCGATTGGAAATTTCTGCCGGCAGCGGCGCGGGTGTGATTCCGGCCGGCGCGGGGCCTTCGCTTTCGGCCATCAGCACCAGCGGCGCGGCCTTGCGGCCGGGGAAGCGCTTCAGCACCTCGGCCCGGTCGCCGCCCAGCTGCTTGATAGGCGTCAGGACGCCGACCACCTGGCGAGGAGCCTCGAAGCTGCGCGCGGGAGCGTCGACCTGGCCGGTCAGGCTGGGGACCACGCCACGGTCGACTAGGATCAGGTCGTAGGGACCTGCGGCGATGCCGCAGGGGGCTTCCGCCCGCCAGACCATGTCGCCCTCGCGCACGCCGTAGACCAACGGAAGCGGCTGGCCGGGGACGTCGGCGCAGGTGACGCTGACCCGCTCCCAGGCCAGATCTTCGGGCTTGGCGCTGGCGGTCAGGACGCTGGCCAGCGGAACGGCAGAAGCGGTCTTCAGCTTCTCGACCCGCGCCAGCAGGTCTTCCTTCCAGTGCAGGCGCTTCACCTGCCAGCCGCCCAGGCCGCAGAGGATGGCGAACGCGATGCCCACGGCGATCGTCAGGCCGATCGGGAAGCCGGGTTTCTTCGGTTGAACGTCAGACATGGTCGCGACCGGCCTCCGAGGCCTTGTGGGCGATCTGGGCGGCCACCATCAGGCCCTTGGCCGGGCGCATGAGGCCTAGCGTCAGGACCAGCACCGCCGGCAGCCAGATCAGCAGCAGCAGCCACACCGGCCAGTTCCAGGCGAACATCGAGAACAGCGCCCCAAAGGCGCAGACCGCGCCAGCGATCAGGATCACGAAGGTCGCCGCCCCGTCGCCGGTCTCGAACTTGCCCAGCTCGAAGCCGCAAGCCTCGCAAAACGGGGCCACCTTCAGGAAGCCCTCGAACAGGTGGCCCTCGCCGCAGTGGGGACAAAGGCCGCGCGCGCCGGCGGCGTAGGGATTGGTCTTGGTCATTGGGACGCCTGAAACGAAAAAGGCCCGGAACGCTGTGTGCGCTCCGGGCCCCTTGGATCCTTGGGATCTTAGTGGGGCGAGCCCCCGAAGATCACGTAGATGAACGCGAACAGGAACAGCCAGACCACGTCCACGAAGTGCCAGTACCAGGCGGCCGCTTCGAAGCCGAAGTGCTGCTTGGGCGTGAAGGCGCCGTTCAGCAGGCGGATCAGGCAGACGATCAGGAACAGGGTCCCGACGAACACGTGGAAGCCGTGGAAGCCGGTGGCCAGGAAGAAGGTCGAACCGTACAGGCCCGAG
Organism: Pseudomonadota bacterium; assembly: GCA_023445955.1. Taxonomy (GTDB): domain Bacteria; phylum Pseudomonadota; class Alphaproteobacteria; order Caulobacterales; family Caulobacteraceae; genus Caulobacter. The sequence continues at coordinate 2,611 of JAEXJH010000357.1, read as the reverse complement.
TTCACGGCGGCTTCCGAGTAGAACAGCTTCTCGTGGTTGATGTGGCTGTACTCATAGATCTGGATGGTCGTGAACAGCACGCCCAGCAGGATGGTCAGGATCAGGCCCCACTTGGCGCCCTTGCGATCGCCGACCTGCAGCGCGTGGTGCGCCCAGGTGACCGTGGTGCCCGAGAGCAGCAGGGTCAGGGTGTTGACCAGCGGCAGGTGCCACGGCGAGACGGTTTCGACGCCGAGCGGCGGCCAGGTAGCCCAGGCGGTGCGGACTTCCTCGATCGCCGACAGGGTGCGGTGATGATGGAACAGCGCCATCTCGAAGAACATCCAGAACCACGCCACGAAGAACATCACTTCCGAAGCGATGAACAGGATCATGCCGTAGCGCAGGCCGATCGAGACGACCGGGGTGTGGTCGCCGGCCTTGGCTTCCTTGGCCACGTCCGACCACCAGCCGAACATGGTGTAGAGCACGCCCGCGAAACCCGCGGCGAAAATGGCCCAGTTGCCCTTTTCGATGCCGAAGACGCCGCCCTTGATCCAGCCGATCAGGCCGATGGCCATGACGGTGGCTGCGGCCGAGCCCACGAAGGGCCACGGGCTGGGCGGAAGGATGTGGTAGTCGTGTTTGACGGCGCCGGCCATGTTGCTGCTAACCCTTATATCCCTCTGATCACGGTCGCTGGTCCCCCGCGCCGTGGTCGTTGTGAACGCTATAGCCCTCTCGACGGTGCGCCGCCAAGGGGTTCCACGATGCGAGGCGTCGCCGCAGCCGCAACGTTACCATTTTTGTCCTTGCCGGCGACGCCGGCGGGACTCTTCTTGCCGTCATCGACGGCGGGGAAGAACGTGTAGCTGAGCGTGATCTCGTTCTTTCCGACGGTCTCGGGATCCTTCACGTATTGCGGATCCACGAAATAGACGACCGGGAACTCCACCGTCTGGTGGGGCTGGATCGTCTGGCTGGAGAAGCAGAAGCACTCCAGCTTCTGGAAATACGGCCCCGCCGATTCCGGCACCACGTTGTACAGCGCCCGGCCGGTCATCGGCTTGTCGGTGGGGTTGGTGACCTTGAAGAAGGCCAGGCCCGTCTCACCGATGCGCACGTCCTGACTGGCCTGCACCGTCTCGAACTTCCAGGGCAGCTCGCGGATGTTGGCGTCGAAGCGGATCGTGACCTTGCGGTCGAGGATCTTGTCGGGCTTGACGTCGGCCTTGCGGACCGTGCCGTCGAAGCCCGTCGCCTGGCAGAACAGCTTGTACAGCGGCACGGCGGCATAGGCCGCGCCGACCATGCCGAAGAAGGCGGCGGCGCAGATCAGGGCCACCTTGCCGTTGCGGCGGGCGGCCTGCTCCTGCGGCGTCAGCTCCGCCTTCGTCTTACGGGTGGGGGTGGGCGACATTGGCGCCGAGCCTCACGAGGGTGACGACGAACACCATGATGACGAAGGCCACCAGGCCCAGGCCGAGCGCGATGTTGCGCCCGTCACGCGCCTTCTTGGCCGCCGCTTGGGCGTCCTTCTCGGTAAGTTGATTCACTTGAGCAGCTCCAGGGCGTGGACGCCCGACACGGCTTCGCCCAGCAGGGCGGCGAACATCGCGAACAGATAGAGGATCGAGAACGCGAAGAGATTGCGCGCAGCCTTGGCGCCGGCGGCCTTCTCGTCCTCGGTGACGTCATAGAGCGCGCGGTCGGCCACGCGAGGATCGGCGGCGTCGCCGGCCTTGCTGGCGAAGACGCGGGCCGCCAGGAGCAGGAACACCGCTCCGCCCAGTCCCGCCACGGCCAGGTAGATCGGGCCGCCCAGGCCGGTCACCACCGGCGACAGGCAGATCGGGATCAGGATCAGGCTGTAGATCAGGATCTGCTTGCGCGTCTCCTTGGCGCCCTTGACCACCGGCAGCATCGGCACGCCGGCCTTGGCGTAGTCGGTGGTGACGTACAGCGACAGCGCCCAGAAGTGCGGCGGGGTCCAGAAGAAGATGATGGCCACCATCAGCCAGGCGTTCAGCGGGGCCGAGCCCGTCGCCGCGGCCCAGCCGATGGCGGGCGGCAGGGCGCCGGCCAGGCCGCCGATGACGATGTTCTGCGCCGTCCAGCGCTTGAGCCACATCGTGTAGACGACGGCGTAGAAGACGATGGTGAAGGCCAGCAGGGCGGCCGCGAACCAGTTGATCGCAAACCCTAAGAACATCACCGACAGGATCGAGAGCACCACGCCCAGCGAAGCGGCTTCCTCGCCCTTGACCTTGCCGGCCGGGACCGGACGGCCGCGCGTGCGGCGCATTTGCTGGTCGATGTCGGCGTCATACCACATGTTCAGCGCGCCCGAGGCGCCGGCCCCGACGGCGATGCACAACACCGCGATCGCCCCCAGCACGGGGTGGATCGGCGCGCGGGCGGCCAGAAGGCCCGTCAGGCCCGTGAACACCACCAGCGACATGACGCGCGGCTTCATCAGCTGGAAATAGTCCTTCCAGCTGGCGGTCTGCGTCGTATCCGGCTGAGCCGTCTCTGTCTGAGCGGTTTCCGGGGTCATGGCGAGGGTCTTCGACATCGAGGGGAATATATCGGTCTTGAATGGGCGAAGGGCGCGGCCTGGACCCTTAAGGAT
>JAEXJH010000356.1 GCA_023445955.1 Pseudomonadota bacterium | reverse complement strand
GTCAGGTACAGCGCCAGGATCTCGCGCTTGGACAGCCGCGACTCCAGCTGCACGGCGCGGACCATCTCGATCAGCTTCGAGCCCAGATTGCGCGGACGCGGCTCCAGCAGGCGCGCGGTCTGCATGGTCAGGGTCGAGGCCCCGGACGTGGCGCGGCCATGCACCACCGCCGAGCCGACGGCGCGGACCAGCGACAGCGGATCGACGCCCAGGTGGAGATAGAACCGCGCGTCCTCGGTGCGGATCAGGCGCTTCTGGAAGGTCGGGTCGGTGCGGGAGAGATCGGCGCGGATCCGCCACCGGCCGTCCTCGACCGGCAGCGCGCGCAGCCAGGCGCCGCGATGGTCCAGGGTGACCGGCGACGAGTGTTTGGCCCGCGTCATGTCCGGCGGAAACACCGCGCTCAGCGTCGCGAGCACGACCTCGACGGCGAGGGCGACCACCAGACCCTTGGTGATCGCCCCGACTTTGTCGTCCCTCACTGCCCCGGCGCGATCGTCGCGCGCGAGGCCTCCGAGCGGCCCACCACCGCCGGGCGGTACATGTCCTTGGCCACGGCGCCGGGCAGGAAGAAGCTCCCCGGCGTCACGGCCCGGGCCACATAGGCCAGGGCGAAGGACTTGTTCCCCTCCAGGTCCAGCGCGGCGATGAAGCGGTCGTCGCGGCTTTCCTGGACGTCGGCGGCGGTCAGTTCGCCGAGGAACTTGAACGGTCCGTTCTGGGCGTCGTCGGCGCCCAGCGTGGTCTCGATCTCGAAGCCGGCCGGCAGGGCGTCGTCGACCACCAGGGCGGTCGAGCGGGCCTGCATCGAGCGGCCAGAGACCAGCACGATGATCCGGTCGCCCTGGCGGATGGTCGAAGGATCGATCGCGCCGCCGCCCATCGACAGCAGGCGCTTGGACACCGACAGGCCGTCCGCGCTCGCCCCCGGCGCCGAGACCGGCGTGCCGCGCACCGAGACGGTCCGCCACAAGGTTCCCTTGCCGGTGTTGACGAAGTGGGCGTCGGCCAGCTTGCCCACCGCCCAGCGCGGCGCGCCGCCGGCCGGCGGCAGGGCGTTGGCGCCCTTGGCGTCGATCGACATCGGACCCGAGGCCTGTATCAGGGCGTTGGCCGCGTGCAGCAGCGCCGCCTGTTCCTGGGTGTTCAAGGCGTCTGGATCCTTGCTGACGTTCTCCAGGCGCCCCTGCATCTGGCGAGCGATGTCCATCATGTTGGACTCGGCCGCGAGCGCCGTGACCACCGCGGTGTCGCGCAGGTTCGACTGGTACCAGTCCTGCTCGTCCTTGTAGCCCAGGCTGGACACCGCCTGGCGCATGGCCGAGCGGGCGCGGGCGTTGTCGCCCATGCGGGCCAGACCGGCCGCCACGTAAGCCTTGGCGATCGGCTGGGCCTCGTCCTTCATCTGGACGTCGTGCCACCAGCGCAGGCGAGCGAGATCCCCCTTGCCGGCCTTGGCCATCACATAGAGGGCGTAGGCCGAGGCCCGGCGGCGCATGCGTTCGGTCGCCTTCTTCGAAGCGTCCTCGTTGCTCGCCCACCAGCCCGGATATTCCATGCGGTAGGCGACCGACGAGAAGCCCTCTGGCCGGCTGACCTGGCGCATGGCCGAGACCGCTTTGTCGATGGCGTTGTCGGGCACGGCCACGCCTTGGGCCTTCGCCTCCAGCAGGAAGTCGACCACATAGGCGCCGAGCCACGGATCGGCCTCGCCGTCGCCGACGCGCCACAGGCCGAAGGCGCCGTCCAGGGTCTGGCGATCCAAGAGCTTGCCCACCGCGCCCGCAAGAGCCGCCGGCGTGCGCTTCAGCTTCGGATCGTTCGAGAAGGTCTGGGCGTAGAGCAGCGGATAGGCCGTCGACACCAGTTGCTCGGTGCAGCCGTACGGATAGCGCTGCAGCGCCACCGCGATCGCCGAGGGGTCGAAGCCGCGGATCGGCGAGTAGCTGACCTGCATGGTCACGTCGCCCGCCGCCAGGCCTGACAAGAGCTGGTACGAGGGCGTGAAGCTCTCGCCCGGCTTCTGGATCTCGGTCGTGGTGCGCACGATATCGCCCCAGCCGAGACGGGTCTGAATCGGATAGTCCTTTGACGTCTGGAAGCCCGGGCCGGCGACCTTGAAGCCGATCTTGCCGATGCCCGTGACGTCCGGCGCCAGGAAGGGGATCTTCTCGGCGATGCGCTGACCCAGGATCAGCTGGAACACCTTCTTGAAGGCGACCTTCAGCCCGTTGGTCGAGAAGGCCTCGGCGGTATAGGCGCCCGGCTTGCCCTCGACATTGTGCAGCTCCAGCGTGGCGTAGGCCTGGTCGCCCGGCGCCAGGAAGCGCGGCAGGTTGAGGTCGGCCACCACCGGCTGGCGCACAGTCAGGGGCTTGGACGCCGAGCCGACGGCGGTGTCGGTCCAGGCCACCGCCTGGATGCGCAGCTCGCCATTGAAGTCGGCGGCCGGCAGCTTGATCACCGCCTTGCCGTCGAGGCCCGTCTCCACGATGCCGGACCACAGGGCCACGGTCTTGATCGGCGTGGTCGTCAGACCCTCGCCGCCGACCTCATCGCCACCGAAGTTGACGTTCGCCGGCGCGCCCAGGTTCGGGTCGAGCAGGCGGCCGTAGTCGTCGCGGTAGTTCAGGGTGAGGGCGCGCTTGCCGAAGTACCATTTCACCGGGTCGGGGCTGTCCTGGTGAGTCAGGCGCAGGATGCCCTCGTCCACCGCGGCGATGGTGACCTTGGCCTTCTGGCCAAAGCCCAGGCCCGACACCTTCACCGGGATCTCGACCGGCGCCTTGCTGTCGATCTTGGTCGGCGTGCCCAGGTCGACCGTCAGCTTGCGGCCCTTCGGATCGATCGGGACGTAGACCAGGCCGAGCGCGCGGCGAGGCTTGGGCGAAGCGACCGGGTCACGGGGCTGGATGACGCTGACCATGACATAGGCCCCGCCGCCCCAGGCGGCCGACGTCTTCAGGCGCACGGTCGTGCCGTTCTCGCCGACG
>JAEXJH010000355.1 GCA_023445955.1 Pseudomonadota bacterium | reverse complement strand
GTCCAGGCGCGGGCGCGTGTCGCCGGCGTTCAGGGCCTCGGCGCGCAGAGCCGCGAAGGCGGGATCGTTCTCGAGGCCGGAAAGGCCGTTCCAGGTTTGGCCGACATTGTCCCAGGCCGCAGCGTTCCGGGCGTCGGCCTTCAGCCAGCGCTCGAACTCGCGCCGGTCGCGCGAGGGCACGTCATCGCCTTGCAGTCGCGCAAACCAGAGGGCGGCGGCGCTATCCGGGTCGTCGTGTATCTCTTTGCCCGACGTGGTCGACGTCATCCTGGTCTCGCAGACGCGCGTGCAGATGACGCAGCGCCTTCATCACATGTTTCTCGACAGCGCTGACGGAAACCCCCAGGCGCTGGGCGACGCGCTTGTAGCTCATCTCCTCGAAGCGCACGAGGATGAAAACCTGACGCGTGCGTTCCGGCAGCTCGTTGAGGGCCGCCATGGCCCGCGCCATCTGCTCACGTCCCTGTAAGACGCGCTCGGGCGATACTTCATCAACAGGATGATGAATTTCTTGCAGTTCGCAGTGATCGGTCCGCCGGCGGGTGCGGTCGCGACGCCCGCGATCGATCAGGACATTGGCAGCGACCTCGAAGAGATACCCCTCGACATTGGTCACGACAGCGCCCGGCTGGCGCTTCTGGATGCGCAGGAGAACCTCCTGCACCAGATCTTCCACGTCGTTGGCGTGCGCGCGACGGGAGAAAAAGGCGCGCAGCGCCGGCGTGAAGCGCGCGCCGCAGTCCGACAGGTCAGCGACCTGCTCGGGAAGCTTGGAAGGCTTAGCGCCCCATATCACTGTGTTGGCCCCAACATGACAGTCAGGTGAAATTGCGTTCCCGCCTCTGTCAAGGGACGCGATCAGGGTGAAGGGACCGCAGCGCAACCCGTGGCCTGTTGCCTATTGCCTATGCAACACGCGATCTTGGGGCGTCAGGGCGCGCTGCGAAGCATGGCCGCCCGACAAAATGCGGCATGGTGCGCGCCTTCGGCGACGTGATGTCCAGGTCGCCGGGGAGGTCGGGATTCGTTGTTGCCCAGGTGCAGAGGCTCGGAAGCGTCCGCGAGGCGCGGCGCCGTCATGGCCCTGCTCTGCGCCACGGCTCTGACCGCGTCGCCCGTGGCGGCGGCCAGCGCTCCCCGGCCTCCGGAGGCGACCTACCGCTTCGAAATCGCCTCGCAGCCACTGAGCCAGGCGCTGAACCAGCTGGCCTTGCGTAGCGACCGCGAGATCCTGTTCTCCACCGCCCTGACCCAAGGCAAGCGCAGCCCGGGCCTGAGCGGCGTCTTCACGGCCGAGGCGGCGCTGCAGCGCCTGCTGTCCGGATCGGGACTGACCGTCCGCCTGGAGGGGCGAAGCTTCCTCATCGTGGCCGCGGCCCGCCCTGCAGAGACCTCAACACCCGACGCGCCGCCCGATCTCCCCTCGCCTCCCGTCGCGATCGAGTCGGTCGTCGTCACGGCGTTGAAGCGATCCAGCCTGGCGCAGCAGACACCGATCAGCATGACCGTGATCTCCGGCGAGCAGATTTCTCGCCTGGGCGTTCTGGACCTGGAGAAAGCCGCGCCGCTGCTACCTGGCCTGAAGCTGGTGTCCACCACCTTTGGCCGGCGCCTGGTTTTGCGCGGGGTCTATGGAGCCGGCGAAGCGACGACGGGCCTCTATTACGACGAGACGCCGATGACCGGGCCGGTCGGCACCACGGCCGATCCTGGGGTGATGGCGCCGGAGCTGGCCTTGGTCGACGTCGACCGCATCGAACTCCTGCGCGGACCACAGGGTACGCTCTACGGCTCCGGCGCGATGGGCGGGGCGCTACGGATCCTGTTCAAGCATCCAGACCTTTCGAACGACGAAGCCTCGGTTGGCGCCGCGCTGACCTCAGCCTCGCATGGCGGACAAGGCGGCGGGGCGAACGCCGCCCTGAACGCCGTCGTGATCCCCGAAACGCTGGCGGTCCGCCTGACGGCCTATGACCAAAGGCAACCCGGCGTCATCGACAATGTCCGACTGGGGCTCAAGGACGTCGACGCGTCGCGCGTGCGGGGCGTGCGCTTGGCGACATTCTGGGCGCCGGGACCGCGCTTCTCGGCCCTGGTGTCGGCCACCCACCAGGCCAGCCGCCGCAACGACATCTCGGCCTGGAACGACACCGCCGGCCCGTGGCGGACCGTCCATGCCGCACGCGCGCCCTTCGACGGCGACATCGATCTGGCGGCCACGACGCTCAAGTGGCGTGGAGAGGTCGTGGACCTGACGGCGGTGTCCTCCTGGTACCGCTGGCGGCTGACGCGCCGCTCCGACTACAGCGGCGTGCTGCTGGGCGAGCGCACCAATGCGGCCGGCTGCATGCGGATGTTCACTCTGTCCCAGGCCTGCGACGCCAGCCAGATGGCTCGCTATTCGGCCTATGTCGACAGCGTCTATCCCGCGATCCTCAACCAGCCGGCGGAGCTGACCGCGCAGATCCACGAGATCCGGGCCTCGTCCGTCGGCGAAGGGCCGCTGACCTGGACACTGGGCGCGTACAGGGAGGTGCGTGGCGACTCCATTGACAGCCAGGTCCGGCACGTGGATCCGTTGACCGGCGCCCTGACCGAGCCGCCGGTGCTGATCGGGCGTCGCGACATCGAGAACCACCTGTCCCAGAGCGCGGCCTTCGGCGAGGTCTCATACGCCGTCGCGCCGGAAACCCAGCTGACCTTGGGCGCTCGCTGGTTCGACTACGTCAAGCGCGACCGGGGCGCGGTGCAGATCGCCAACGTCATCTCCGGAACCTGGATGGACTACGCCATCGACGCGCGAAACCAGGAGCGGGGCTGGAGCCTGAAGGCCCTGGCCAGCCGCCAGTTTGCGCAGGGCGTGTTCGGCTACGCCCAGTTCTCCCAGGGCTTCCGTCCCGGCGGCGTCAATGTCGTGCCCGGCCTGCCCGAAAGCCTGGCGGTCTATCGCTCGGATCGCCTCAACAATTACGAGCTGGGCCTGAAGACCCAGAGCGCCGACCGGCGCTTCACCGCCAACGTGGCGCTGTATCGCATCGCCTGGCGGGACATGCAGTACGCCGCCCAGACCCAGAACCGGGCCTTCAACTACGTCACCAATATCGGCGCTGCACGTATCTACGGACTGGAGCTCGAGGTCGCCGCGCAACGCGTATTGGGGTGGGACCTGGCCGGCGCCCTGACCGTGACCGACGCGCGCCTGACCGCCGATCAACTGACCAACACCGCGATCGGCCTGGGCCTGGAGGGGGATCGCCTGCCGACCGTACCCCGCAAGACCGCGTCGGCCTCGATGCAGCGGCGCTGGATCCTGTCCGGCGACCTGACAGGACGTCTTAGGTTCGACGGCTCCTATGCGGGCGTCGCACGCTCGGCGTTCAATGCGGGCAACAGCGACTATTTGAAGATGGGCGGCTACGCCGTCTTCGGCGCAAGCTTCAGCCTGGAGCACCGCGCCTGGACCCTCGACCTGTCGGTCGACAACCTGCTGGACCGCGCCGGCCGCGCCAACGCCGCGCGCAACACCTCGGGGCCTGTCGAGTACTTCGGTGTGGCGCCGCGAATGCTTCGATTGGGCATTGAACGGCGCTTTTGATCCGGCGCCGTCTTTTTCGCGACAGCCAGGTGAGGGAGCTGCGCGACCTTGCGTCTGATCCTACAGGCCGCCGTCGAGCGCGCCGTCAAAGGGGATCAACAATGATGCAGTTTCGAGGCCTTCGCAGCCTGGCCCTGGGCGCCAGCGCCCTGACGACCCTTGTCGCCGGCCAGGCTTTCGCCCAGGCGAACGACGCCGGCGCGATCGAGGAAGTGGTCGTCACCGCGCTGAAGCGCTCCACCACCGTCCAGACCACCCCGATCAGCGTCAGCGCGGTCACCGAGAAGTCGCTGCAGGCTCTGGGGGCCCAGGGCATCCAGGACTATTTCCGCACCGTCCCGAACCTGCAGGTCGACGGCAATTCGCCGACCAGCCGCCGCCTGACCCTGCGTGGCGTGCGCAGCGCCGGTGAAGCCACCGTCGGCCTCTATTACGACGAAACCCCGCTGACGGGTCCGGCCGGCACGACCGCCGACGCCAGCTCGACCAGCGCCGACGTCAACCTGTTCGACGCCGAGCGCGTCGAGGTCCTGCGCGGCCCACAAGGCACGCTGTACGGCTCGGGCTCGATGGGCGGCACTCTGCGCGTGATCCTCAACAAGCCCGACACCAGCCGCTATGCCGGCGCCGTCGAGGCGCAAGGAACCTCCACCAAGGGCGGCAGCAACGGCTATTCGATCAAGGGCATGGTCAACGTGCCGCTGATCGAGGACAAGCTGGCCGCGCGCCTGGTGCTCTACAAGACCGAAGGCGGCGGCTATGTCGACGACGTCCTGCTGAACAAGAAGGACATCAACGACCAGCACTCCAGCGGCGGTCGCCTGATGCTGGGCTTCACGCCCACCGAGAACCTGACGATCAACGCCTCGGGCCTGTACCAGAAGACCACCCTGGACGGTCAGAACAGCTGGTACCCGGCGCTGGGCAAGGACGCCTATTCGACCAACGCCCGCGTCATCGCTCCGACCAGCGACAATCTGCGCATGTACAACCTCACGGGTAAGTGGGACCTGAGCTTCGCCACGGTCACGGCGACCTCGTCCTATTATAAGTGGACCCTGCTGCGGAACTCCGACTACAGCCCCACCCTGTCGGGCAGCCGCGCCAACGCCACCTCGTGCCGCAACTACATCGCCGGCGGCCCGGCCGCGACGGGCGCGACCAACCCGGCCTGTACGGCCACGCAGCTGGCGGCCTACACCGCCTATGCCGACAGCCGCACCCCCGGCGCGCTCTATCAGCCGATGGGGCTGACCTCGTGGAACCACGAGCTGCGCATGACCGGCTCGCTGTTCGAAGACAAGGTCGACTGGACGGCCGGCGTCTATCTGGAGAAGCGTGAAGACTACATCGAGAGCAAGGTGGCCAAGGGCGATGCGACCACGGGCGTTATCAACCCCAACGACCTGACCGCCTGGCGCCATGTCGGCACCAACACCAAGCAGACCGCCTTCTTCGGTGAAGTGTCCTATAAGCCGATCGACAAGCTGACCCTGACCGGCGGCCTGCGCCGCTTCAAGTACGACAAGACCGTCTCTGGCCAGGTCCTGATCAGCAACTTCATCACCCAGTCCTATGTCGGTCCGGCCGCTCAGGTCGACGCCGGCGCCGACGGCTGGGTCAGCAAGCTGAACGCCTCGTACCAGGTCACGTCGGACGTCATGGTCTACGCCGTGGCGGCCAAGGGCTTCCGCCCCGGCGGCGCCAACAACGTGCCGGGCCTGGCCAGCGCGCTGCTGGGCTACGCGCCCGACAGCCTCTGGAACTACGAAGGCGGCATCAAGAGCCAGTGGTTCGACCGTCGCCTGACTCTGAACGCGGCCGTCTACCAGATCGACTGGTCGAACATGCAGATCTCGGCGACCAGCGCCAACGGCGCCTTCAGCTACCTGACCAACGCCGGCAAGGCCAAGATCAACGGCTTCGAGATCGAGGCCACGGCCCGTCCGATCACCGGTCTGACGATCAGCGGCACCGCCGCCATCGTCGACGCCAAGCTGACGGAAGACCAGGCCAACTCGACCATCCTGATCACCGGCTCGACCGGTCTGCGCGGCGACGAATTCCCGAACGTCGCCAAGTACAGCGGCTCGGCCTCGGTCGAGTACACCTGGCCGCTGAAGGGCGAGATGAACGGCCTGCTGCGCGCCGACTACGCCTATGTCGGCCAGTCCGCCTCGCAGTTCCGTCCGACCTATGTCTACTACGAGAAGCAGGGCGACTACGGCTACGCCAACCTCCGCGCCGGCGTCGAAGGCGCCGACTGGGGGGCCTATCTCTTCGTCAACAACGTCACCGACGAAGTTGGTCTGATGAGCGTGACCTCGGCGGTGAACAACCCCAAGCAGGTCGTCAGCATCAATCCGCGCACGGCGGGCTTCCAAGTCCGCAAGCGCTTCTAGCCGCAAGCGACGGGCGGGCCTATCTCGGCTCGCCCGTCGTCTCCTTGCTAGTCCCGCGCCTGGCGGGGCCGTTCGGCATAGACCTCGAACAGCCGCCGCAGCAGGGTCACCGACTTCTCGATGCCTTCAGGATCGGGGACCAGGACCTGGGCGATCGACAGGCCGCGCGCGGCCCACACCACCAGACGCATCGCGGCCTTGGCGCTGGCGCCGGTGTCGCCGAACCAGTGACGCAGCGACTCTAGCGCGCTTTCCTCGATCTGAGCCTGCAGGGGCGCCAGGCGCGCGGCCAGGTCAGGGTCGCTACGCGAGCCCTGCAGGATCTCCAGCACCGCCACGCCCGACGGACGGCTGAGCACCTCCCAGACGATCTCCGGGAAGGCGTAGAGGCGCTCCTTGGCGTCCTGGATCACCGACAGGCGCGCGTCATAGATCGCCACCTCGTCCTCGAACACCGACTGGACGACGAACATCATCAGGTCCACGCGGGTCGGAAACTGATGGAGCATCGCGCCCCGGCTCAGGCCCGCCTCCTCGGCCACCAGCAGCGTCGTCGTCGCCGCATAGCCACGCTGGTGCAGGCAGCGGATCGTCGTCTCCAGCAGGATGCGGCGGGTCTCGGCGCTGCGCTCGGCCTGGGTCCGACGCGGAGGACGGGTCTGCGTACCTTGAGTCATGGCGCGAAGATCAGCGGAACCGCCGCTCGGGTCCAGAGCCTTCGTCGACCGGCTCAGCGTACGCGTCCTGCGAGGGCGCGCATCGCGGCATAGCCATCGCGATTGGGATGGACGCCGTCCAGCGACCAGCCCTTGCGCATCGCTCCATCAGGCTCAGCCAGAACCGCGTAATAGTCGAGATAGGTCAGGCCTTCACGTCGAGCGTAGTCGGCCAGCCAGACGTTCAGCCGCGCGATCATCGGCGCCGGCGTCAGTTCGGGCTTCCAGATGAAAGCGGCCGCCGGCGGGATGCTGGCCAGCACCACCTTGATGTGATGCGCCTTGGCCAGCTCGACCATGGCCATGATGTTGTTCTGGAAGTCCTGCTCACGGGTCGGGCCGCGATTGCCGGCGATGTCGTTGGTTCCGGCCAGGATCTGGACGACGCGCGGCTTCAGGTCGATCACGTCCTGGCGAAAACGGACCAGCATCTGAGCCGACGTCTGGCCGCCGATGCCACGCCCGATGACCGCGTCGCCGAACAGGTCCGGATCGCCGAGGACCCAGGCCTCGGTGATGGAGTCGCCGAAGAACACCGCCCTCGGTCGCCTCCCGGATGAGATGATGGCCTCGTTGTCGCGCCGATAGCGGCACAGCCCCGCCCAGTCTGTCGCCTCGCGCGCGGTCTTTTCGGCGTTGTAGGCGACGTAGGCCGGATCCTTGGTCAGGGCCAGCAGGCGCGGCAGGTCGACCTTGCCCGGGGCCAGGAACAGGGCGTTGAACGCCCGCACCGGCTCAGGCGCCTCCAGCGCCGGCGGACAGGGATCGGCCACCATGCCGACGGGCGTCGCGGCCGCCAGGGCCAGAACCATCGCGGGGATCATGTTCGCCGTCGTCTTTCAGCAAGAGGGGGCGGACGGGCGAGGCTGGGAAGACTGCCTCGCCCGTCCTTGAAGAGCCTTAGAAACTCAGGCTCAACTTGGCGCCGACCGTGCGGAAGGCGTCTGGGCTGACGACCTTTTCGTAGCCGCCGGCGTTGATCAGGGTCAGCGAGGGGTAAGGCGCGTAGAAGCGCTTATCGAGCAGGTTGCGGGCGTAGAGGCCCAATCGCCACGCGCCATTGTCGCGACCGACGCCGATATTGGCGTTGAGCATGCCGTAGGCCTTCACCATCGACTTGGGATCGGCGGTGATCGCGTAGCTGTCATCGCGCCACGACCAGTTGACGCTGGCGTCCAGCTTGAGCTGCGCCGTCAGCGGCCGCTCGTAGGCGGCGTTGAGATTGTAGCTCCACTTGGGCGAGTTGGTCAGGCGCGCGCCGGCGTAGTTGGCCACGAACGTGCCCGGCGAACCCGGCAGGGCGTAGCACCCCTGCCCCACTGTGGCCGAGGTTGGCTGGCCGGTGTAGCAGGCGCCCGTATAGTCCTTGAACTGAGCGTCGTTGTAGCTGGCGCTGCCGCCGACGGTCAGGCCTTCGGCCAGCTTGATCGTGGTCTCGACCTCGATCCCCTGCGCCCGCATCAGGCCGGCGTTGGTGAGGCCCAGACGCGGCGTCGCCGAGGTCAGGTCCAGGGCCTGGGCCTGGAAGTCGGTGAAGTCCGAACGGTAGATCGAGGCGTTCAGGATCATCCGGCCTTCCCACAGGGTCGACTTCACGCCGGCCTCGTAGCTCTCGACGGTCTCGGGCTTCACGCGCTTGATCTGGCCGTTCAGGCTGTCGATCGCCGGGCCTTTGTAGCCGGTGGCGTAGGTGGCGTAGACCATCAGGTCGCGGCTGGGCTGGAACTGCGCGCCCACCCGGCCCGAGACGTTGTCGGCCTTCACCTCGCCCGAATAAGGCAGCAGCGTCCCGTAGGTGAAGTAACCGGCCACCGGCTTGACGGTCAGCGCGCCCGACACCTCGTCGTTGGTGTAGCGCAGGCCGCCGATCAGCTTGAAGACGTCGGTGATGGCGTAGGTCGCCTGACCGTAGGCGGCGTAGCTCTTGGTGTGGTTCTTCTGGTCGCGCTCGCCGTAAAGCACCGCTGGCGGATAGGCCGCGCTGCCGGTCGAGAACTTCAGGAAGTCGCCCTTCTGGGTCGTCCAACCCTCGACGTGGGTGTCGAGGTAGTAGAGGCCGGCGACATATTCCAACTTCTCGCCCGCCGGCGAGGTGATGCGAAATTCCTGGGTGAACTGGTCGCTGTCCAGGCCGCCGTCGCTGAAGTTGAAGATGTCGATCGGCGCGTGGTCGATATCCGACAGCTGCGTCATCTGCGACTTGCGATAGGCGGTGATCGAGGTCAGCGTGAAGTCGCCGAGCTTGTAGTCGGCCTGGCCCGAGACGCCGCGCACCTTGGTGTCGGCGCGCCAGTCGCCGTCCTGGAAGCTGATATAGGTGTCGGGACCCGGCTTGGTCGGGAACGCCGTGAATAGGTTGTTGTAGCGCGGGTTGATCCCCAGCGTGTGGATGATCGGCGCGTCGCGGGCGAAGCCGTTCTGGTAGTCCGCCGCGACGGTGACGGCCAGCTTGTCCGACGGCTGCCACAGCAGCTTTCCGCGCACGCCGGAGTTCTCACGGTCGCCGACATGGCCGCTCTTGCGCACCGCATACGGGATCGCGCCGTCCTGGCTGTTGTAGAAGCCCGACAAGCGCACGGCGGCCGTCGTCCCCAGTGGCAGGTTGACCGAGCCACGGGCGATCTGCTCGTCGCGCTCGCCGTAGGACAGGTTCAGCTCGCCCGAGGTCTGCTCCAGAAGCGGGGCCTTGGTCACAATCTGGATGACGCCGGCCGAGGCGTTCTTGCCAAACAGCGTGCCTTGCGGGCCGCGCAGCACTTCCACGCGCTCGACATCGGCGAAGCCGGTCGCGCCCGGATCGCGCGGCAGGCCGATGATCACGCCGTCGACCACCAGGCCGACGGTCTGCTCGACGCCGCTGTCATAGGTCTGGGTGCCGACGCCACGGATCTGATAGCCGCCGCCGTTGGCGACCGGATTGGTCGACGAGAACGTGACGTTCGGCGCCAGGTACTGGATGTCCGAGGCCTCGCGGAAGTTCGAGCGTTCCAGCGTCTGCCCCGAGACGGCGGTGACGGCCACCGGCACGTCCTGCAGGCGCTGGGCCCGCTTGGTCGCCGTCACGATGATCTCGCTGAGGCTGGTGGTCGCCGGGGCCGCAGCCTCTTGAGCTTGCGCGCCCGAAGCGCCGAGCAGGCCGACGACGGCCGATCCCATCAGGGCGGCGCGGTAGGCGCCAACAGTCAGTCCCATGTCCCTAGTCCCCTAGCTGGTTTCCCCGGGCGCTCTCGTTGGTTCGCGACGCCCACTTACAGTCAATTATGACTGCTTGTGTTTTGGCAAGAGGATTCCGTCAGGGCTGACTGTTTATAAATTCCTGTGTCTTTCTCGTCGCTTGGACCAGAGTCCAGACATGCGCACGCACGCCATCAACGGCATCCTGCAGGGATGTCGCTGATGACGCGTCGGTACGGATCGAAACGCCGTGAGGGCGCTTACTTCGCCGGCAGGGCCTTCAGGTCGGCGTCGACCTTGGCGATGGCTTCGTCGGTGATCTTGCCGTCGGCATAGGGCTGCAGCTGGCGCAGGCTCATCGCCTTGAACGTGTCAAAGGCCGGGTGCTTGGAAATGGTCGGCATGTCCTTGTCCAGCACCGCCTTGGCGGCGGGGTTGGCGACCACCGCTTCCAGCGGGGTGTCGGCCGAGAAGGCCGGCGCCGCCGTCGCGGCGGGCGCGGAGGCCGGAGCCGCCGTCTGGGCCAGGGCCGGCGTGGCCGCCATCAAGGTCAGGGCCAAGGCTGTCACGATACGCATTCTATTCTCCCCTTTTCAGGTCGCTGGGACCTTTTGGTTGCCGAAAAGATACGGCGATGACTAACATGCAGTCAAGATCGCTTGTAAGTTTGCAGGAGCCCTCATGCGCCCCCTCGCCCACCTTGGCGCGTCCTTGACCTTGCTGGCTCTCGCCGCCGCCCCCGCCATCGCTCAGCCCGCCCTGACGCCGCAACCGAAGTCGGCGATCTGGTCGGACGGTGCGTTGAAGCTGGAAGGCGCATTCCGGGTAACCTGGCGTGATTGCCATGACGTCCGTATGACGCCGGCGCTCGCCCGCTTCCAGCATGACGCGGCGGCACTCAGCGGCATGGACCTGTCGCGGACGGCGGGACCGGCCCTGACCATCGCCTGCCGCGCTGATCCGGTTGCCGAGGGCTACCGCCTGACCGTGGCCGCTGACGGCGTGATCCTGGACGCCGATGGTCCGGTAGGCGTGCTACGGGGCCTGGCCACCTTGCGCCAGTTGATCGAGACCAACCCGCCCGGCGCCGCCCTTCCCTACGCCCGGATCGACGACGCTCCGCGCTTCGCCTGGCGCGGCCTGATGATCGACACCGTCCGCCACTTCATGACCCTCGAGACGATCAAGCGGCAGATCGACGCGATGGAGCGGGTCAAGCTCAACGTCCTGCACTTGCACCTCTCCGACGACCAGGGTTTCCGGGTCGAGAGCAAGCGCTACCCCAAGCTGCAGGCCACCGGCGAAGGGCAGTTCTATACGCAGGCCCAGGTGCGCGAACTGGTGACCTACGCCGCCGCGCACGGGGTGCGGATCGTGCCGGAGTTCGACGTGCCCGGGCACACCCGCGCGGTCGCCCAGGCCTATCCGCAGTTCGCCCTGGCGCCGGCCAAGCCCTCCAATCCGCTGGCCGCGATGGACCGCGCGCTGGACCCGACCAAGGAGGAGACCTACCGCTTCCTCGACGCTCTGTTTGGCGAGATGGCCGGCCTGTTTCCCGACGCCTATTTCCACGCTGGCGGCGACGAGGTCAGCGACACAGTCTGGCTGGACCATCCGCACGTCCAGGCCTTCATGAAGGCCCAGGGCCTGGCCTCGAAACAGGCGCTGGAAAGCCACTTCCACCGCCGCGTCGCCGCGATCCTCGAGAAGCACGGCAAGACCATGATCGGCTGGGAAGAGGTCGCCGCCGACGGGACCGCATCCAAGGACGTCGTGATCCAGGCCTGGCAGACCTCGAACGCCACCGCAGATGCGGTCGGCAAGGGCCATCGCACGATCGTCTCGGCCGGCTACTACCTGGACCTGCTGGAGCGTGCGTCGTTCCACTACCAGTACGATCCGCTGGACACCTCGGCCGCGGGGCTCACGCCCGCCGAGGCCGAGAAGGGCCGCAAGCTCAATCCGCTGGTGGCCGCCATCATGAAGGACGCCCTCGTCGCCAAGCCGCTGCCGCCGCTGACGGCGGAGCAAGAGAAACTGGTGCTGGGCGGCGAGGCGCCGATGTGGGCCGAGATCGCCACCGACGAGATGCTGGACTCGCGCCTATGGCCCCGCGCCGCCGCCCTGGCCGAACGCTTCTGGTCGCCGCGCGCGGTGCGCGACGCTGACGATCTCTACCGCCGCCTGCCTGTCCTCCAGGAGCAGCTGAGATTGCAAGGCCTGCAGGACCAGACCAACCAGGCGCGCATGGTCGCTCGCCTGGCGCCCGGCGCGTCCGAGCCGGTGCTGACCCTGCTCGACCTCGTCGGCCCGACCCGCAACATGGCGCGCGATCACCGCATCCTGGCCATGCTGCGCGGCCAGAAGATTGTCCAGGAGCTGAACACCCTGGCTGACGCCGCACCAGTCGACAGCTTGGTCGCCCACGGTTTCGAAGCCCGCGCCAAGGCCTATGTTGGCGGCGACCGGACGCAAGCCGCCGCCCTGCGCGCCGACCTGACGATCTGGAAGGCCAACGACGCCCGCTTCCAGGCGATCGCCAAAAACCGCTCGGCGCTTGAGGCCGCGCTGCCGATCTCGGCCGACATCGCCGCCATGGCGGCGGCCGGACTGGCGGCCATGGATGCGATCGAGACGGGCAAGCCCTTGGCCGACCGCGCCAGCGCCGAGGCCGTGCTGGCCCGCGCCGAGGCCTTCGACGCCGCCTCGGCCCGGCCGATCTTCAGCTTCCTAGGCAAGCAGCCACCGGCCGACCTGGTCATCAAGGTCACGCCCGGGATCCGCGCCCTCGTGGCGGCGGCGCGTTAGAGGTGGACCCGCCCAAGCCCCGCCGCACTCAGGCCGAGCGAAGCGACGAGACCCGCGCCCGGCTGCTGGAGGCGACCATCCGCTGCCTGCATGCCCACGGCTATGCGGCGACCACCACCCTGCTGGTCGCCGAAAGCGCCGGGGTCAGTCGCGGGGCCATGCTGCACCAGTTCCCGACCAAGGTGGACCTGATGCTGTTCGTGGTTCGCGCCGTCTATGACCGCGAGATCGCTGAATACGCTGTGCGCATGCGCGAGATCCGGGGCGCCCGCGACAAGCTGCTGGCCTTGCCCGAGATCGCTTGGGACGTGCTCAGCCGCCCGTCCGGCGTGGCGGTGCTGGAAGTGCTGCAGGGCTCACGCAGCGACCCGGAACTAGCCGAGCGCCTGCTGCCCCTTCAGAGCACAATCGAGAATGAGTCCTTCGCCTGGGCCGCGCGCTATGACGACCTGTTCGGGGCGCCGATCAGCCGGCCGCTGCTGCGCCTGATGGTCTGGAGCGTGCGCGGTCTGTCGGTGGCCAAGACGCTTGACCGCGAGGCCGATCTCGACCGCGCGGTCCGCCTGTTGCGCGACATGATCGCCGTCGCCCTGGAGGATCCCAAGGCGCTCGACCTCTAGGGCCGCGTCGCCGCCGCCTCGGCCGCATCCAGCCGCGCCTTCCACGGATCGGCCTCGCCGACGAAGGCGCCGTCGGGACGGATGTCCATCAGCCGGTCGCCCTTGGCGTCGTAGCGCGGCCAGGCCGGCAGGCCGGGGCCGTTGGGATTGCCGGTACGGGCGAAGTTGGCCCAGTAGTCAGCCAGTCGCCCCGCCACGGCCTGGTCGGCCGGCGTCACGCTGGCATAGGCCGCCGACAGCCGGTCGAAGACATAGGCCACCTCGGTCGAGTGGTTGGCCCCATTCGGCGAGCCGGCCAGCGCCGCCGGCGCGATGTAGCCGAAGCGATACTCGTAGGCCGGCGTCCCTTTGGCTGCCATGGCCCTAGCGATGAAGCGGGCCGGCTCGACCATGTTGCGGTCGCCGCCGATCGCCGCGTTCAGCGCCTTCATCGGCAGCTTGCCGTCAGGGTCATAGGCGGCCTTGGCGGCGGCTGGATCCGGAAACTTGGCGTAGGCGGCCTCGGGGTTCGGCGCGAAGTCGAGGCTGAGGTCGGCGCTGGTCGCCCCGACGATCACCGGGATCTTCGGCTGGCGACCGTGAGTGAAAGTCGCCTCCGGCGTCTCGACGATCAGCTTGCCGTCGACCACGGGCCCCGAATAGAGCGCGCCCTCGCCCTGGAACACCAGGGTGGCCATACTGAGATTGGCGGCGATCTTGTCGGCCGGCAGGGCGCGCAAGGCGGCCAGGGCGTTGGCGTCGGTTCCGTCGACGCCCAACCGCTTGGCGAAGGCCACGCCGAGGCTCGTAGCCGAGGGCTTGCCAGGCAGGTCCTGCGCCAGTCGCCGCTCTGGCGTCAGGAACCGGCGGCCCGCGCCCGACTGGATGATGGCCTTGTCGAACAGCCCCTTGGCGCTCGGTGCGCCCAGCAGCAGGTTGATCGAGATGCCGCCGGCCGAGCCGCCGACCACGGTGACGTTCTTGGGATCCCCGCCGAACGCGGCGATGTTGCGCCGGACCCAAGCGAGAGCCGCCATCTGGTCCATCAGGCTGTAGTCGCCGGTCGCCTCGTCCGGGCTCTCGGCGGACAGCGCCGGATGGCCGAAGAAGCCGAAGCGGCCGAGGCGGTAGTTGAAGGTCACGAACACCAGGCCGCGCTTGGCCATGGCGTCGCCCCAGGTCTCGGGCGAGGACGAGCCCCCGTTCACGAACGCCCCGCCGTGGATCCAGACCATGACCGGCAGCTTGGTCTTGGCTCTGGCCGGCCGCCAGACATTGGCGAACAGACAGTCCTCGGCCTGCGGCCCGGGCTCAGGAGAGCCGGGCATGCGGCCCTGCACGCAGTCGGGCGACAGCTTGGAGGCGTCGCGCGTTCCTGACCACGCCGCCGCCGGCTTCGGCGCCCGCCAACGCAGGTCGCCGACCGGCGCCGCAGCATAGGGCACACCCTTGAAAGCCGTGACGCCGTTCGAGGTGATCCCTTGCAGCGTCCCGGTCTCGACCTTGGCGACCGGCGCGGCCAGGGCCGCGGCCGCCATGAACGCCAGGACGCTCATCGGCCGCCCACCTTCAGGCTGGCCTTGCCGACCAGATCCCGCGAGTCGGCGGCCTTGCCGACGTAGACGCCATAGGTCCCGGCCGCCCGACGCCAGCCCTTGGCCGCTACGTCGTATGAAGCCAACAGGCGCGGGTCGGCGGTGATGGTCACCTGCCGGCTCTCGCCCGGCTTGAGGGTCACCCGCGCCCAGCCGGCCAGGCGGTGGGTCTTGCCGGGCGGCGCGACGTAAAGCTGGGCGACTTCCGTGCCTTCGCGCTTACCGGTGTTCGTCAGGGTGAAGGTGGCTGAGAGCCCCTCCCCGCCCGTCGTCGCCAGCTTGGAATAGCCGAAGGTCGTGTAGGTCAGGCCATGGCCGAAGGCGAACAGCGGCTTGGCGCTCTTCTTCTCGAACCAGCGGTAGCCGACATCGGCGCCCTCCACGAACGGCACCGCGAACGGCGCGACCTTGGTCCCTAGGCCCAACGGCTTGCGGTTCTCCGGATCGAAGCCCGGGATCGCGGGGCGCGGCAGCTGCGCGACGCTGGCCGGGAAGGTCATCGGCAAGCGGCCCGAGGGTGAGACGGCGCCGGTCAGGATCTTGGCGATCGCCGGACCGCCGCGCTGCCCCGGATACCAAGCCTGCAGCACTGCACCGACCTTGGACAGCCAAGGCATCAGGATTGGGTTGCCGGTCTCGAGCACCACGGCCGTCCTGGGATTGGCCGCGCCGACGGCGGCGATCAGGGCGTCCTGGCCATACGGCAGGTCCGGCGCGAGGGCGTCCATACCCTCCTCCTCCGGCCGGGTGGCGAAGACGATGGCGACGTCCGCGCCCTTGGCCAGGGCGGCCGCGCGGACGGGATCGGCGCCGTCATCGAACTGGATGTCGGCGTCCGGCCGCAGCGCCTTCAGGGCCTCCAGCGGCGAGGACAGGCCGTAGACCGGGGCCAGGATCGCGGCGATGCCCTCGCGCCCACGCCGATCGGCGAAGTGGCCGCCATACGGCATGACTTGCGAGGAACCGCCGCCCGACAGCACGCCCTTGTCGGCGAAGCCGCCGATGACGACGATCTTCCTGGCGGTGGCCGCCAGGGGCAGCACGCCGTCGTTCTTCAACACAACCATGCCCGACAGCGCCACCTGCTCGGCAATGTCGGCATGGGCGTCCTTGTCGATCGCGACGCCCGGCTTGGCCGGGTCGTCCATGACGCCCGCCGCATAGAGGCTGCGCACGATCCGCAACGCCGCCTCGCGCACCCGTTCGGCCGACACCTCGCCCTTGGCGACGGCGTCCTTCAGGCCGCCGAAATGAGGATCGTCCTGCGGCGACTCCTGGTCTAGGCCCGCCTTCAGCGCCGGGGCCAGGCTGTGCGAGGCGCCCCAGTCGGACATCACCCAGCCCGGATACTTCCAGTCGCCCTTCAGCACCTGGCCCAGCAGGAACGGATGCTCGCAGGCATAGACGCCGTTGATCTTGTTGTAGGCGCACATCACCGAGCCCGGCTTGCCGCGATCGATGGCGATCTCGAAGGCCAGCAGGTCGCTCTCACGCAGCGCCGCCTCGTCCAGCTGGGCGTCGTGCACGAAGCGGCCGGTTTCCTGGGCGTTCAGCGCGAAGTGCTTGACCGTCGAAACGACGTGGCGGCCCTGGATGCCGGCGACCTGGGCGCCGACGATCTGGCCAGCCAGCAGCGGATCCTCGCCGGCATATTCGAAGTTGCGGCCGTTGCGCGGCTCGCGGGTCAGGTTGACGCCGCCGGCCAGCTGGATGTTGAAGCCCTTCGCATGGGCTTCGGCGCCCAGCATGTCCCCGGCCGCCTGAGCCAGCTCCGGGTCGAAGGTCGCGGCCAGGGCCAGGGTGGCGGGCAGCGAGGTCGCCTCGTCGCCGCGACGCAGGAATCCGCCCAGATTGCCGACGCCCAAGCTGGCGTCCGACATTTGCTGGGCCGGCATGCCGACACGTTCGACGCCGGGCACGAAGCCGGCCGAGCCCAGGGCGCCGGGCGGGGTGGACTTGCGCATGCTCTCGGGCACCGACGGCGGCAGCGGGATGCCCAGCGACAGCAGGCCGAAACCGGCCTGGGTGCGCAGCAGGCCGATCTGCTCGTCCAGGGTCATGGCGTCGACCATGGCCTTGGCGCGGCTATCCGGATCGCTCACCTGGGCCAAGGCTGCGCCAGCCGTCGTCAGGGTCGAGGTCATCAGCAGGATTCCGACAAAACGCTTCAACACGGGGACGCTCCTCAAACGCGCTTCAGGCCAGCCGGCAGGCCCTTGCGGGCGATGGCCCCCAAGTGGCGGGCGCTGGGCTTGGGAGTGCGCTGGAAGGTCGTCCGATCGACCGAGATCAGGCCGAACTTGGGGCCGTAGCCCGAGAACCATTCCCAATTGTCGAGCAGCGACCAGTGGATGTAGCCGCGCACGTCCAGGCCATCGCGCACGCAGTTCTCGACCCCCGCCACGGCCTTGTCGATGAAGGCCACGCGGCGCGTATCGTCCTCGGTGGCGATGCCGTTTTCGGTGACGTAGATCGGCTTCTTGGTGTGCCGGGCCACGGTGCGGATCACCGCCTCCAGCGCCTCGGGCGCGGCGGGATAGCCCATCTGGCTGAGCTCGACGCCCTTGGGCGGCGGCAGGTCTGCGTCAGGGCCAACCTCGGTCCAGGTGTAGTTCTGCACGCCGATGAAGTCGCTCTGGGCGGCCAGCCACGGCAGCATGACCTGGGCCTGCTTGGCCTCGACGCCGCTGGGCCCCGAGGCCGGGGCGCGCTCGTCGTTCAGCGACAGGGTGACACCGACCAGGTAGCGGTCGTTCGACGCCTTGCGGATCGCCTCGTAGGCCCGCTCGTGGGCCTCGATCATGATCGGCTGCTGGATGCGGAAGTCGCCAAGCACCGGCGGCGACCAGCGGCTGGCGCCGATCGACGCGGCGGCGGCCTTCTTGGACATCTCGATAAAAGGCCGCAGCGGACGGATCGCCGGCGACCAGCTGATCAACGCCCCCAGGTTCGGCTCATTGAAGGTCGAGGCCACGCCGATCAGGTCGCCCAGGCGCTGGGTGACGAGCGTGCAGTAGCGGACGAAGGCGTCGATATTGTCCCGCGTCTCGAACCCGCCCGCCGCCGCAAACCAGCGCGGCGTGGTGAAGTGGTTGTAGGTGACGAACGGCGTCATGCCGGCCGTGCGCACCGCCTCCAGCACCCGCCGGTAATAGGCGATGCCCGCCAGCGAGATCTGCCCCGGCTCGGGCTCGATCCGCGACCACTCGATCGACAGGCGATGGGTGTTGAAGCCCAGCGCGGCGGCCAGGGCGATGTCGTCCCAGACACGGTTGTAGCCGTCGGCGGCGTCGCCCGAGGGATCCTTGAAGATGGTCGGTTTGGCGTGCTCCATCACCCAGAGATCGGACGCGTAGTTGCCGCCCTCGATCTGGTAGGCCGCCCCCGCCGTGCCCCACAGGAAGCCGGGCTTGGCCACGCCATTGACCACCTTGCCCTTGGGGGCCGCCGTCGCCTTCGCCGCCGCCAGTCCCGCGCCCAGCACGCCACCCATCAGCAGCGCGCGACGATCGAAATCCTGCAGCGCCATCGACGCCTCCCCTTTCTTGTTCTGTGGTCAGAACCATAGAAGGAGAAACAATACAGTCAATCCTGATTGTATTTTGCACTCACGGCTAATTCGCTCCACCTGGCGCGAACGGCTTTACAGACAACCTCCAAGCTGCGTGTATGATAAAATGCATACACAGAGTGATTTCGCGATCGAACGGACCGGCGTCCCGATCTACGTCCAGATTCGAGATCACCTCCTGAGCCGGATCGCCGCGGGCGAACTCGCGGCCGGCCAGCAGATGCCGACCATGCGTCAGGTCGCCGGCGAACTTGGCGTGGACCTCAACACGGTGCGGCACGCCTATGACGAACTGGCCGCGCGCGGCGCGGTTCGGCTGGTGCGCGGGCGCGGCACCTTCGTGTCGGACGCCGGCGTCGCGAGCGCGCCCGTTCGAGCAGAGCCGCCGCCAGCGCCTGTCGCCAAGCCCCTGCCCGCCCGTCGCGGCGCCGGCCGTCCGCGCGATCCCGAGATCGAACAACGCTTCAAGCAAGCTGCTCTCGAGATCCTGGCGGAGTTCGGCTTCGCCGGCCTGACCCTCGACAGGATCTGCGCGCGCGCCAAGGCGCCGGCCGCCACGTTCTATCGCCGCTGGGCCTCCCCGACGGCCCTGGTGTCCGAGGCTTTCAACGAGCGCTTCGAGGTCGGCTTCCTGGACGTAACGGGCGACCTGCCCACCGACCTGCTGGCGTTCACCGACAAGCTCCTGGCGCTCTACACCGACCCGCTTCTGGGTCCCTGCCTCAGCTTCATCTGGCCCGAGACGCGCCTTCGCCCGGATCTCCTGGAGCCGATGGCCGAAGCCGAGCGCGGCCGCCGGCGGGTCAATGTGCAGACCGTCGAGGACGCCCTGCGCGCCGAGGGCTACAGCCCGCTGATCTCGGCCCAGATGCTGCTTTTCGTGCTGAACAACGTCGCTTACATGACCTACGTCACGGGCCGGAAAGTCCGCCGAGAGGACTTCGCCACACTGATCGGCCAGTTGCTGCTGTCAGGCAAGACCTAGGGCCTGACAACACAGCGGAAGCCGATGTGGGTGGCCGCCGTATCCTCCATCTGCGGCTGGCGAGCAGCGGGTCGATAGCGATCGCAGTAGCTCTCGTGACAAAGGTGCGAACCGCCCTTCACGACGCGGCGGGGGATCCTGACGCCCGGCAGGTCAGGGTCGTAGCTGGCCGAAGCGCCGCAGCAGCCACTGCTCTTACCGGCGGCGACGAAGTAGTCCCGCGTCCACTCCCAGACATTGCCGATCATGTCGAAGAGATCGTGGCCATTGGCGGGAAACGCCCCCGGCTCGGATGTCGCCTTCTGCCCTGGCGGGGAGAGGTTCTGATGGGGAAACACGCCGGTCCAGGTATTGGCCATAGCTCGGCCGCCCGGCGTGCGCTGGTCGCCCCAGGCGTATAGCGCGCCGTCGAGACCGCCCCGCGCCGCCAACTCCCACTCGGCCTCGGTCGGCAGATCCTTGCCGGCCCAGCGGGCATAGGCTTCGGCGTCCTCGAAGCCGACGCAGACGACCGGGTGGTCCAGCTTGCCGCGATAGACAGAGGTCTTGCCGTCGGGCTTCAGCCAGGTCGCGCCGGGGACATAGCCCCACCAGTCGCGCCAATGCGCCGCCGGCCCGCGTGGCGGCTGGAACACCAGAGCGCCGGGCTTCAGGCGCGCGGGATCGACATCCGGATAAAGCTCGGACGACGGCGCGCGCTCCGCCGCCGTCACGTGCCCCGTCGCCTTCACGAAGGCGGCGAAGTCGCGATTGCTGACCGGCCGGCGATCGATCCGGAACGGCGCGACCTCGACCAGCCGCTCCGGCCCCTCCTCGGCGTAGATCGCCCCGGCGCCCATCCGGAACGCGCCGCCCAACACGGCCGACATGCCCGGCGAACCGGCCTCGAAGTCATACACGCCCATCCCTCCAATCTGTGTATGGGTCATAAATCAATTTCGATAAGATATATTGACATATTTCGTTGAAGGCGAAAACCTTGTTCTCAGCCGACCGAACGACGTCGGCGTGATCAAGAACGGGGACGAGACATGAGTCAGGGGATCGGCCGCGCCATGTTGTGCAGCGGCGTCAGCGGGTTGGCGATGTTGATGACGGCGGGCGGCGCGCTCGCCCAGCAGACGGCCGAGCCGGTGCGCATCGAGGAGGTGGTGGTCACCGCCCAGAAGCGCAGCGAGAGCCTGCAGGAGGTCCCGGTCTCGGTGGCCGTGGTCTCCGGCGCGCGCCTGGAGCAGCAGCAGATCAGCAGCGTCGAGAACCTGCCGCTGGTCTCGCCCAGCCTGGCCTTCAACGACTCCAACAGCAGCCGTGGCCAAGGCCTCAGCGTCCGGGGCGTGGGCACGCTCAGCTTCAGCGACGGCGTCGAGCCCAGCGTCTCGACCGTGGTCGACGGCGTGGTCCTGGGCCGCCAGGCGATGTCGGTGTTCGACCTGATCGACATCGACCGCGTCGAGATCCTGCGCGGCCCGCAAGGCACGCTGTTCGGCAAGAACGCCTCGGCCGGCGTGCTCAGCATCGTCAGCCAGCGCCCCTCCAACCAGTTCGGCGGCGCCTATGGCGCGACCCTGACCGACCAGGGCGAGCGCAAGCTGCGCGGCACAATCACCGGCCCCATCGTCGATGGCAAGCTGGCCGCCCGCCTGACCGCCTATTACAGCGGCTACGACGGCTACGTGAAGAACGTGACCACGGGCACGGAGCTGAACGATCGCAAGCAGTACGGCGTGCGCGCCAAGCTGCTGTTCACGCCGACCGACACGCTCGACGTTCTGGCCATCGCCGACTACGCCAAGAGCTCGGGCGCTTGCTGCGCGCCGACCATCCGCTCGGTCACCGCCAACAACCTCTATTTCGGCAAGACCTACGCGTCCTACGTTGGCGTCACGCCCAGCAAAGACAACGAGCAGACCTCGGCCAGCGTCGACTCCGTCAACAACCAGAACAGCGCCGGCGCCTCGATCGAGGCCAACCAGCAACTGGGCGGGTTCACCCTGACCTCGATCACCGCCTTCCGGCACTTCCACGTCTACGACAACATCGATTCCGACCTGGTCTCGATCAACCTGCTGGATCTCAACAACGCCAACCAGCGCCAGAACCAGTTCACCCAGGAGCTGCGGATCACGTCACCGAAGGGCGAGCGGCTGGAGTACGTCGCAGGCCTCTACTACTTCTTCCAGGGTCTGAAGACCCAGACCCAGTCGGCCGGCACGCTGGGCGCCGTGCCCATCGGCACGTTCCTGGGCAGCCAGGTCGATCGCGGCATCCACACCGAAAACGCCTCGGTGTTCGGCCAGGCAACCTTCCACGTCACTGACCAACTCTCGCTGATCGCCGGCGGCCGCTACACCACCGAACAGCAGAACGCTTGGTTCCGTCGCAAGGTGCTGCCGGGCGCACTCGCCGCCGCGCCCGCCTCCGTCGCCGGCGGGCCGCTGATCGCCGAGGGCCTGAAGTCGGACGAGAGCAAGGTCTCGACCAAGTTCGGCGTGCAGTACGACATCGCCCCGGGCTTCATGGTCTATGCGAGCTATTCGCGCGGCTTCAAGGGCGCGGCGCTGAACCTGCTGAACTTCCTGACCGCCGCCCAGGTGTCGTCCGGCGCCTATCTGGTGCCGCCCGAGATTCCCACCGCCTACGAGGCCGGCGCGCGGACGTCGTTCTTTGATCGCCGCCTGCAGCTGAACGCCACGGTGTTCAACGAGACCTTCAAGGGCTTCCAGGCCACCGCCTATGACAGCCTGACCCAGAGCAACACCCTGACCAGCGCCGGCGAGTTGCGCTCGCGCGGCGTCGAGCTAGAAGCCCTGGCGGCCCCGGCGCGCGGCCTGACGCTCTCGGCCAACCTCGCCTACACGGATGCGGAGTTCACCGACTTCCCCAACGCGCCCTGCTATCCGGGGCAGTTGCTGGTCAGCGGCACGGCTTGTCACGCCTTGGGCTCGACCTTCATCCAGGACCTGAAGGGCGCGCCGCTGAACAATGCGCCCAAGTGGGCCTACACGCTCAGCGCCTCGTACACGCGCCCGCTGGGCTGGCATGATCTGAACGGCTTCGTCGACGTCAACTACGCCTACCGCAGCAAGGTGAACTTCAGCCTCAACCAGGACCCCAACACGGTCCAGGAGGGCTTCGGCATCGCCAGCGTGAACCTGGGCGTCCAGACCCCGGGCCAGGGCCTTCGCCTGGCGCTGTTTGCTCGCAACCTGTTCGACGAGCACTATGCCTCGTTCATCTACGCCAGCTCGTTCCAGTCAGGGAACGCCTCGACCCCGGCCGGCTACAGCCAGTTCTTCGGTCAGGCCGCGCGCCGCAACGTCGGCGTCGCGCTCAGCGGCAAGTTCTAGAGTTCGGAGCAGGCGCATGCACCGCCGTGACCTTTTGAAAGCCTGCGCCGCCGGCGCGCTCGCCGCCGCCCTTCCGGGTGGCGCGTGGGCGGCCGCTCCGGCTCGCAAGCCCAACTTCATCGTCGTGCTATGCGACGACCTCGGCTACGGCGACACCAGCGTCTACGGCCCCTCGGCCATTCGCACCCCACACCTGGAGCGGATGGCCCGAGAGGGCGTGGTCCTGACCGACTACTACGCCCCCGCCAACCTCTGCACGCCCTCGCGCGCGGGTCTGCTGACCGGTCGCTATCCGGTGCGCACCGGCCTCGGCTACGAAGTCATCATGCAGCAGGACGACCGGGGCCTGCCGCTTAGCGAAGTCACGATCGGCAAGGCGCTGAAGCCCGACTACGCCACCGCCTTGATCGGCAAGTGGCACCTGGGCCACCAGGGCGCGGCCTGGCCGCCGACCAAGCACGGCTTCGACCGCTTCTTCGGCATCCCCTACAGCCACGACATGCTGCCGCTGTCGCTGTTCGAGAGCACGGCGGGATCGGATGAGATCAAGCAGAGCCCGGTCGATTTTCCGCAGCTGCAGCAGCGGTTCTACGAACAGGCCGCGCGGTTCATCGACGACAACAAGGACCGGCCGTTCTTCCTGGAGCTGGCGCTCAGCGCTCCGCACCTGCCGTCCTATCCGCACGATCCATTCGACCAGAAGACGGCCGCCGGCCCTTACGGCGCGGTCGTGGCCGAGATCGACTCGATTATGGGCCGGCTGCTGGACAAGCTGAAGGCGCTCCATCTCGACCGCGACACCCTGGTGATCTTCACCTCCGACAACGGTCCGTGGTTCGAGGGCTCGGCCGGAAACCTGCGCGACCGCAAGGGCGGCGGCGGCTATGACGGCGGCTCACGCGTGCCGTTCATCGCCTGGCGTCCCGGGACGCTGCCGGCCGGCAAGCGCACTAGCGCTATCGCCTCGGGCGTCGACCTGCTGCCGACCTTCTGCGCCATGGCGGGCGTCGCCCCGCCCAAGGACGTGGTGCTGGACGGCTTGGACATCACCGGCGTTCTGAAGGGCGGCAAGGCCTCGCCGCACGAAGACCTGGTGATCTTCAACAACGAGGTCCCGGTCGCCATCCGCAGCCAGCGCTGGAAGTACATCGCCGGAGACTACTATCGGGGCGCGTTCCTGCCCTACGCCCTGTTCGGCTACGAGGAGCTTTACGACCTCCAGGCCGATCCGGGCGAGAACTACAGCGTCGCCAAGAACTTCCCCGAGGTGACAAAGATCATGCGCGAACGGCTCAAGGCCGCCCGCGAGACCTTCGCTCCCTTCAAGCACGCCGAGCCGCCGCCGGTCTTCAAGGCTCTGCGCAGCCAGCTCGACCGCCTGCAGGACTAAAGAGAACGCCCATGTCGATCCTCGCCCGCAAGGCTGCGCCCTCGCTCCTGGCCCTCAGCGTCGCGCTCGCCGCATCGCCCGCGACCAACGCCGCCGAGCCCGGCCGCCCCTGGATGAACGCCAAGCTGGGGCCGGACGAGCGCGCCCGCCTGCTCCAGCGCGAGATGACCCAGGACGAGAAGCTGGCCCTGGTTCACGGCAAGTTCGGCGCGGCGTTCAAGGACGCGCCGCCGCCGCTGAACGTCAAACCGGACGGCGCCCTGGGCTCGGCCGGCTATGTGCAGGGCGTACCCCGCCTGGGCCTGCCGGCCCTGCAGGAAAGCGACGCCGGCCTGGGCGTCGCCAACGGCGGCCACATGCGTCCCGGTGACGAAGCCACCGGCCTGCCCTCGGGCCTGGCCACGGCCGCCAGCTGGAACCTCGACCTGGCGCGCCAGGCCGGGGCGATGATCGGGACCGAGGCCCACGCCAAGGGCTTCAACGTCCTGCTGGCCGGCGCGGTCAACCTGACCCGCGACCCGCGCAACGGCCGCAACTTCGAATATGCCGGCGAAGACCCGCTGCTGGCCGGCGTCATGGTCGGCGAGGCCATCGCCGGGGTGCAGAGCGCCCACGTCATCTCGACCACCAAGCACTTCGCCATCAACGCCCAGGAAACCGGCCGCAACGTCGTCTCGTCCGACATCGAAGAGAAGGCCCTGCGCGAGTCCGACCTGCTGGCCTTCGAGATCGCCATCGAGCGCGGCAAGCCGGGTTCGGTGATGACCGGCTATAACCGGGTCAACGGTCTCTACGCCTCGGAAAGCCCCTACCTGCTGGGCAAGGTCCTGAAGGGCGACTGGAAGTTTCCGGGCTGGGTGATGTCGGATTGGGGCGGCGTCCACAGCACCGTCGCGGCGGCCAATGCGGGCCTGGACCAGCAGTCGGGCCAGTCGTTCGACCAGCTGCGGGCCATGGTCTTCCAGCAGGTCGGCGGCAAGACGACGCCGGCCGAAGCCGACTTCTTCGGCGCGCCGCTGAAGGCGGCCCTGGCCAGCGGCGCGGTCAGCCAGGCGCGGCTCGACGACATGGTTCATCGCATCCTGCGGACCATGTTCGACAAGGGCGTCGTCGACCATCCGGCCGCACCGCGCCCGATCGACCGCGCCGCCCACGCCGACATCGCCCGTCGCGCGGCCGAGCAAGGCATCGTGCTGCTGAAGAACGACGGCGGGCTTCTGCCCCTGACCGCCTCCGCCAAGCGCATCGCCGTGATCGGTGGCCACGCCGATGTCGGTGTCTTGTCGGGCGGCGGTTCGTCGCAAGTCATCCCCTATGGCGGCGCGACGCTGGAGCAGCCGGTGACCAAGGGCGTGGCCGCGGCCTTCGCCAAGATCACCTATGGCGGCGTCGCTCCACTGAAGGCGCTGACCGACGCCGCGCCAGCCGCCAAGGTCGAGTTCGCCAGCGGCCAGGACCTCGCCGAGGCCGCCGCCCTGGCCGCGCGTTCGGACATCGTGATCGTCTTCGCCGGCCGCTGGCAAAGCGAGGGCGACGACTCCGCCGACCTGTCGCTGGGCGACGGCCAGGACGACCTGATCTCCGCCGTGACCAAGGCCAATTCGAAGACCGTGGTGGTGCTGCAGACCGGCAATCCGGTCGCCATGCCCTGGCTCGCCGACGTCGGCGCCGTGGTCGAGGCCTGGTTCCCCGGCTCGCAAGGCGGCGCTGCGATCACCAATGTGCTGACCGGCAGGGTCAATCCGTCGGGCAAACTGCCGATGACCTTCCCCGCCACCGAAGCCCAGCTGCCGCGCCCCAAGATCGATGGGACCGGCATGCCGACCGTGCCGTTCTTCGGCGTCTTCCAGCCGTTCTCGGCGCGCTATGCCGAAGGCGCGGACGTCGGCTATCGCTGGCTGGCCCGCACCAATGCCAAGCCGCTGTTCCCGTTCGGCTATGGCCTCTCCTACACCCACTTCGCCTACGCCAAGCTGGTGGTCGTCCCGGCCAAGGCGCTGACCGTCTCGGTCGAGGTCGCCAACGCCGGCGCCCGCGACGGCGTCGAGATCGCCCAGCTCTACGTGACGCCGCCCGGCGCGACGCCCCGCCTGGCCGGCTGGGCGCGCGTGCCGCTCAAGGCCGGCGAGCGCAAGACCGTCCGCATCGTCGCCGAGCCGCGCACCTATTCGCAGTACGGCGACAAGGGCTGGACACTACTGAAGGGCGACTATGCGATCACGGTCGGCGGATCGTCGGCGGATCTCCCGCTGGCGACGACGGCGAGGTTGGGCGCGCCCTAGCCCCGCCCAGCGAAGACGATCTCAATGTGAAATCCGGATTGGGCCGGGACCAGGCGAATGGAAGCCTGATGCAGCTCGGCGATGGCCGCGACCAGGGACAGGCCCAATCCTGCCCCGGGCGTCGAGCGGCTGGCGTCGGCTCGATAGAACTTCCCGAATATCTTGTCCCGATCGACGTCAGCCACACCCGGGCCGTCATCGCGAACGCTGGCGACCACCAGATTGTCTTGCGCCCGCAGCGTGGTCGAGATCGTGACCCCGGCGGGCGTGTGGACGATGGCGTTCTCGACCAGATTGATGAAGAGCTGCGTCAGCATCTCGGCGTCGCCCTCGACGAAGAGGCCGGGCTGATGATCGCCGACCAACCGATGGTCGGCATCCTCCACGACGGGTTCGTAAACCTCGCACACCCGGTCCATCAGGGCGCCAAGGTCGACCGGCGCGAAACGCTTGCGGCCAACGCCCCCTTCCATCATGCCGATGCGCAGCAGGGCCTGGAAGGTGGCCAGGATGTCCTCGGTCTGGGCCACCGCCGCATCGATGGCCGCCGGATCGGCCGCCTCGGTCTCACGCATGATCTCCAAGCTCTCGCGCAGGCGGGTCAGCGGCGTGCGCAGGTCGTGGGCGATGGCGGTCGAAACCTGCCGGACGGCGTCCATGGCCGCGGCCTGCCGATCGATCATGCGGTTGAGATTGTGCGTGAGATGGTCGAACTCGGGTGCGACGCCGATGCTGGGCAGCCGCTCCTGACCATCGCCATCGATGATGCGGTCGACAGCCCGGTTCACACGGTCGAGGCGCCCCAGGAACATTCGTCCGGCCAAATATCCTCCGACCAGGGCGAACAGGGTGATCCCGACGCCGCTGAGGATCGTGAACCGGACCAGACGCTGGCGGACGCTGTCGATGTCGAAGGTGTCGGTGGCCACCACCAGAGTCAGCCCGTCCGGCAGACTCTGGCCGTAGCGCTTGAAGACTACGGGCGCTCCGGGTTCCTCGACCCGCGTCTCGCCCCAACCGGTCGTCGCAGCCTCGGCAGGAAGCGTCCCGAACAACCGCCGCCCTTGCCCATCCAGCAACAGATAGTGGAACTGCGCCTCTTCGCCGGCGCTGCTGTGGCGCTTCAGGGCGTCGGTCAGGCCAAGCAGCCCCAACTGACCATACTCGCCGGCCAGGACCTCGGCCTCGTTGCGCAGCATGGTCTCGGTAGCCTGGGTCGCAAAGCCGCCCACTTGGCGCTCGACCGCCCACAGCAAGAGCCCCGCGCCGCAGGCGAACACCACGGCCAGCAGCAGGGCGAAGCGAAACGCCCCGCTGGCCAGGGCGCCGTGCCGCGGCGTCTCAGCTGGCATCGAGGCGATAGCCCGCGCCGCGCACGGTCTGGATCAGCTCACGGCCAAAGCCGCGGTCGACCTTGCCTCGCAGCCGGCTCATATGGCTCTCGATGACGTTGGTGCGCGGGTCGAAGTGGAACGACCAGACGTTCTCCAGCAGCATGGTGCGGGTCACCAGCTCGTCGGCGTGCAGCATCAGGTATTCCAGCAGCTTGAACTCCTGAACCTGCAGGTCGACGCGTTTGCCGGCCCGGGTGACCGTGCGCTTCAGGCGATCAAGTTCCAGGTCGCCGACCTTCAGCACGGTGACCGCTTCGGCGATGGGCGGACGGCGCGAGAGGGCGTTGACGCGGGCCAGCAGTTCGCTGGTCGCGAAGGGCTTGGCCAGATAGTCATCGGCCCCCGCCTCCAGGCCCTCGACGCGGTCCTCGACGCCCGTCATGGCCGTCAGGAACAGGGTCGGCGTGCGTACGCCAGCCGCTCGCAACGCCTTCAAGGCGTTCAGCCCATCCACGCCCGCCACCATCCGATCCAGGATCAGCACGTCATAGGCGTTGCTGGTGGCCAGGAAGATCGCCTCCTGTCCGCTCGCGCAGGCGTCCAGCGTGTGGCCGGCCGCGCTCAGCACGCGCTGCAGGTGGGCGCTGGTGCGTTCGTCATCTTCGAGCAAGAGCAGCTTCACGGGGCGGGGTCACTCCTTCGCGCCATGATGCCGCGCGCCGGCGCCGGCCGACAAGTTGGCAAGAATCAATCTTCAGCTCACCGAGGCGCCAGCCGCCGCCGGGTAGAAC
>JAEXJH010000354.1 GCA_023445955.1 Pseudomonadota bacterium | reverse complement strand
TCGTGCAGCAGCACGCCGTTCCAGCCCGGGCCGAGCACCACGTCCATCTCGCCGGCCGGACAGGCGACGGCGTCCAGATTGACCATGGCCATGCGCAGGGCCTCATCCACCTGGTCCTGCCACTTGTCGGGAGAGATCCAGGCGGCGAAGCCGGCGCGGCCCCCGGCGCCGGACGAGCCGCTCTCGCGGCGGCCGTCCTTCTCGACCGTGACCTGGACGTTCACGCGCACCAGCGGGCGCACGTCGCGGATCAGCTTGCCGTCGGCGCGCAGGATCTCGACCACGCGGCGCTCGCCGGCCAGCGAGGCCATCACCTGCACGACGCGCGGGTCGCGGGCGCGGGCGAAGGCGTCGATCTCCTGTAGCAGGGACACCTTGTCGGAGAAGTCGGGCGCGCTGACCGGGTCGTCCTCGCCATAGAGGCGTTCATTGGTCGAGCGGGGACCTTCGGCGGAGACGCCCGCATAGCCGCGCTTGGCCAGCTTGGCCGAGTCGGCGGCGCGGCCGATGGCGGCCTCGGAAATCTCGGCGGCGTGGGCGTAGCCGGCCGTCTCGCCGGCCACGACGCGCAGGCCGAAGCCTTCGCCGGAATCGTAGGAGGCGCTCTTCAGCCGGCCGTCGTCGAACACGAAGGCCTCGCTCTCGGAGCGCTCGAGGAACAGCTCGCCGTCATCGGCGCCAGCCAGGGCCTCACCGAGGATCGACTGGGCGCGATCGCGATCGACGCCGGCGGCGTCCAAAAGGGAAGGGGCGGCCAAAGAAGAGGCGGAGAGAGGAGCGTTCATGAGCCTACAGGTAGGCCTTCCGAACGCGTCCGTCACCCCGCCCCTTTTGTCGCAAGCGCTCTGCGGCCGGATCAGTACTCGCGGCGGATCTCGCCCGAGCCGCTGATCTCGCTGGTCACCGTCTTGGGTTCGGTGCGCAGCTCGACGTCGCCGCTGCCGGAGATGTCGATCTTGGCCTTGTTGGAGGCGAACAGTGCGCCGCCGCCGCTGCCCGAGACGTCGAAGACGGCGTCCTTGGCCTTCAAGTCGGTCAGGTTGACGTAGCCCGAGCCCGAGTTGTCGACCGCGATGGTCTCGACCCGGCCGGCGGCCTGGACGTCGCCGCTGCCGCTGACCTGCACGGCAAAGGCCGGGTGGTCGTACTTGCGGACTTCCAGGTCGCCCGAGCCACGGACGTCGAACTTGGTGACGTCCGGCGCGATGACCGTGATCTTCATCCGGTCGGAGTCGCTTTCGACATGCACGCCGAACGCATTGATCGTGATGCTGTCGTGGTCGACGCCGTCATTGTCGGCCACCGTGATGCGGCCGCCGTCGACGCGCAGGCGGTCGATATAGCTCTTCGGGCCCGAGGCGACGATCTTGGCCTCGGCGCCCTGGACGAAGACGACGTCGACCGGCAGGTCGATGATCAGCTCGTCCTTGCCCGTCCAGGCGAAGGTGCGGTCGACGCTGGGCTCGGCTTGCCGGCCCTGGACGAAGTGGCGTCCGGTGCGGACGACCTTGCCGTTCTCGCGGATGACGATGGTCTCGTCATGGTCCAGCGGCAGGGTCCAGCCGTTCTTGAGGATCTCCGGGCCGGCGATGGCCGCCACCCCGGCGAAGCAGCCGACGGCGAGCGCGAAGCTGGCCCCGGCGACGATGAGCGTATTGCGGATCAACATAGTCCCCTCCTATTCCGCTCAGGCTTGTTCGATGGCCGGCTTCAGCAGCCGGTAGTGAAGGCGGGCGTACCAGACGACCGCGTTGAAGACCCCGACGGTGGCCAGCGTCAGCAGGGCGCCGAGGCAGGTGGCAAGGCCCATCAGGCCTAGGCCCGTCAGGAAGGCGGTGATCGGGCCGCCAGGCGGTCCGGTCAGCGGGCCGGCGGCGAAGACGAAGCCGCCCGCCACGAAGATGGTCACCACGGCGACCAAGATCCCGAACAGCGCCCCCAGCACCCCCATCAGCAGGGGCAGCAGGAACATCACGTCCAGCGCCCCCAGGCCCAGAAGCGCGAGGATGGCGCCCATGGCGTTGGAGGGGCTCTTCTTTTCCTCCCACTGTTTCAGGCCGGCCTCGGCGCGCATCTCGCGGGCCAGGCGGTCGGGATCGCCGAGGGCGGCGGCCGTCTCGGCCTCGCTGCGGCCGGCGGCCTGCGCGTCGGCGAAGTGAGCCTCGTGGTCGGCGACGATGTCGGCGATGGTGGTCACCGGCAGACCGGCGAGACCCCGGCGCAGGCGGATGATGAACTCGGCGCGGGTCATGCGGCGGCTCCCACGATGTCGTTGACCGCTTGCGAGAATGCCGACCATTCGGCCTTCTGCTGCTCCAGGCTTTGGCGCCCGGTGGTGGTCAAGCGGTAGTATTTGCGCGGCGGACCACTCTGGCTTTCCACCAGGTAGGTCTCGACCAGGCCATCCGACTGCATGCGGCGCATCAGCGGATAGATCGTCCCTTCCCCCATATCGATGTCCCTCGTCAGCCTGCTGGCGATCTCGTAGGCGTAGCTGTCGGCGTGCGAGAGCAGGGCCAGCACGCACAGCGCCAGCACGCCTTTCTTCAGTTGGATTTCAATTGTTTCCGGCACGGCGTCCTTGCCTCCGTTGATGCTCTCTTCTACCGCCAGGTACTGAGCGGTGCAAGGTACCTACTGATGAACGATACGTAATGATGCGGACGGGTGTTTCGGGGCTTGATGAGAACGGTTCGCGACTGGAGCGCCCCAGGTCGGGGATAACCGCCAATCCCATGTCGCGCGCGTGGTCTCTGGCGCTTGGCAACCGCTGGGGATGCGCGTATGCAGCCTCCGGACCGGTCCTTGGGGCGGGCTGCCGTCGACACGCGATTCTATGAGCGCGAAGTCGATTGCGGAGCGCTCCGGGATCGTAATGTGCAAGTCGGCGCGGGGCGGCCTTGATCGGGCTCAAACCGCCGTCGAAACGGGCCGTGAGGGATATGAAGGCGCAATTTTCGGGGATTAAGCGGTTCATGACGGGCGCGTCCGCCCTCGCCGCTACGATGCTGTTCGCGGGGAACGCCCTCGCCGAGGATCTGCTGGGCCAGCCGACGCCGGGGGCCATCGACCTTCAGCCGGCCGCCTCGGTCCTGAAGCACGACGCGATCCGCTTCCACAACCTGATCCTGATGCCGATCATCACGGCCATCACGCTGCTGGTTCTGGGCCTGATCATCTGGATCGTCGTTCGCTACAATAAGAAAGCGAACCCGATTCCGGCGAAGTTCAGCCACAACACCACGGTCGAGATCATCTGGACGGTCGTCCCGGTGCTGATCCTGATGCTGATCGCGATCTTCTCGTTCCGCCTGCTGTTCGCCTACAACAACATGCCCAAGCCCTACATGACCGTGAAGGCCACGGGCTATCAGTGGTACTGGGGCTACGAGTACCCGGACCAGAAGATCAGCGAAATCGTCTCGCTGCCGCTGACCAAGGAACAGGCCACCGCCAAGAAGGTCCCGTACCTGCTGGCCGCCGACAAGGCGATGGTCGTCCCGGTCAACCAGGTTGTTCGCGTGCAGGTCACCGGCGCCGACGTCATCCACGCCTTCGCCCTGCCGGCCTTCGGTCTGAAGATCGACGCCATCCCGGGCCGCCTGAACGAAACCTGGTTCAAGGCCGAGAAGATCGGCGTCTATTACGGCCAGTGCTCGGAACTCTGCGGCGTCGACCACTCGAACATGCCGATCGAGATCCACGTGGTCTCGCAGGGCGAGTTCGACGCCTGGGTCAAGGAAAAGGTCGCTCCGCCGGCCGCCGCTGCTCCGGCTCCCGCCGCTGCTGACGCCGCCGCGACCCCCGCTTCGGCTCCTGCCGCCGCCCCCGCTTCCGCTCCGGCCGCGGCTCCCGCCCCGCCGGCGGCCTAAGATACGATCGTAGGAT
>JAEXJH010000353.1 GCA_023445955.1 Pseudomonadota bacterium | reverse complement strand
GCGGGGGAGGTGGATCGGCGCCGATAGGCGACGAGACGGAGGGGGCGCTTGCTGCCTTTAAATCCGCTCCACGATAATCGCCGGCGCCATCCCGCCCGCGGCGCACATCGTCACCAGCCCACGCTTGAGATCCCGCCGTTCCAGCTCGTCCAGGATCGTGCCGATCAGGATCGAGCCCGTCGCGCCGATCGGGTGGCCCAGGGCCATGGCGCCGCCGTTCACATTGACCTTGTCGCGGTCCAGCTTCAGGTCGCGGATGAACTTCTCGGCCACGACCGCAAAGGCCTCGTTGATTTCCCACAGGTCGATGTCGTCGACCGTCAGCCCGGCCTTGGCCAGGGCCTTGCGCGCCGCCGGGACCGGGGCGTTCAGCATCAGGGTCGGGCTGTCGCCGACATTGGCCATGGCCAGCACCCGGGCGCGGGGCTTCAGCCCATGTTTCCGGGCATAGTCCGGCGAGGCCATCAGGATCGCCGCCGCGCCATCGACCACGCCCGACGAGTTGCCGGCATGGTGGATGTGCTCGATCTTCAGGTCCGGATAGACCTGCCGGATCAGGCCGCCATAGGTGGTCCCGGCCTCGTCCAGGGCGAACTCCGCCATGGCCGCGAACGCGGGCTTCAGGCCGGCCAGGCCCTCGGCGGTGGTCTGTGGACGCGGGAACTCCTCGCGGTCCAGGGCCAGGGAGCCGTCTTCCTTGAACACCGCCACCAGGCTCTTGTCGAAATGGCCGCCGCGGATGGCGGCGTCGGCGCGCTGCTGGCTGACCAGGGCCAGGTCGTCGACGGCCTGGCGGTCGATGCCCTCCAGGGTGGCGATGGCGTCGGCGCAGACGCCTTGATGCGACTGAGGGTGGCGGGTACGCAGGCGCAGGTTGCCGTTGTCCATCATCGGCGGCGCGCCCGGCGTGGCCGAGGCCGCGGTGTAGGACATCATCTCGGTCCCGCCGGCGATGACCAGGTCCTCCATGCCCGACATGATCGAGGCGGCGGCCAGGTTGGCGGTGGTGATCCCTGAGCCGCAAAAGCGGTCCAGGGTCATGCCCGAGGCGCGGATGTCGTAGCCGGCGTCCAGCGCCGCCATCCGGCCCAAATCCCCGCCCTGCTTGCCGCGTTGGCTGGAGGTGCCCCAGATGATGTCGTCGACCTCAGCGGTATTGAGGTTGTTGCGGCTGGCCAGGGCGCTCAGCACGCTGGCCGCCAGCTGCTGGGGATGGATATCCGCCAGCGCGCCCTTGCCGACCTTGCCGATGCCGCGCGGCGTGCGGCAGGCGTCGATGATCCAGGCTTCGGCCATGGCTTGGTTCCTCCTCTATCGTTGAGAGGAGTGAACCGAGGGCGCCCCTACGGGAGTCTAGAGGCTTTTACGCCTCCTCGGTCCAGGCCTTGATCAGCTGATGGGCGATGGCCAGCGACGGCGGGCAGAACGCGCCTTCCAGCTCGCCCTTCAGCAGCTGGGCGGTTTCCTCTTTCGAGAACCAGCGCACCTCTTCCAGCTCGGTCTGGTCGGGCGCAGCATCAGCGCTGTCGACTTCGGCGATCAGGCCCATCATCAGCGAGCCCGGCCACGGCCAGGGTTGGCTGGAGTGGTAGCGGACGGCCGTGGCCTTGAGGCCGGCCTCTTCCTCGAGCTCGCGGGCGCAGGCCTCCTCGATCGTCTCGCCGGGCTCGATGAAGCCGGCCAGGGCCGAGAACATGCCCTTGGGCCAAGCCGCCTGGCGGCCCAGCAGGCACTTGCCGTCATGGATGGCCAGCATGATCGCCACCGGGTCGGTGCGCGGGAAATGCTCGGTCTCGCAGGACGGGCAGATGCGCTTCCAGCCGCCGTCCGACACTTCGCTTTTCTGGCCGCAATTGCTGCACCACCGGTGGCGGCGGCGCCATTCGAACATCGACTTGGCGGTGGCCAGGATGCCGGCGTCGGCCGGGGGCAGGGTGGCGGCCGCGCTGCGCAGCTCCTCGAACCGGCCCAGGCCCTGCAGCGGACCCTCGGCGGGATCGGCGGCCGTGTCGATGTCGACCGCGAACACCGCAATGTCCTTCCATAGGCCCATATAGAGCAGCTTCTCGTTCCCGCCGGCCAGGTCCTGGGCCATGTCGGCGCGCAGGTAGGCGATCTGGACGCCGGTCGGCTTGCCGTCCTCGCCCAGCAGGTCCTCGACCAGCGGCTTGCCGTTCCACAGCGCCACGGCCAGGGATTCGGCGTCGGCCAGCTTTTCGGCCAGCCAGGCCTCGTCGCCGCGTCGCTCGCTGTCGCGGTTCAGGGGGTTGCCGGCGAAGGTGTTGGTGATGATCGAGAGAGGCATGGGCGAACGTCTAGCGCGAGTATGAACGCTCGTCACGACGTCGCATGTGCGTCATGTGGCTTGCATCCGCCGCGATGAGTCGCGATATAGGCCTTGGAGATCGGCGCGGGCGGAAGCCTCGCCAACCTGGTCAGGGCCGAGAGGCAGCAGCCACAACGAGATCACCTCTGGGTCGCTGTCGGTCTCCACCCTAACCTTCCCCCCCTAAAATCTGTCAGCAGATGGTCGCGCCGTTGAGCGCGAGGCTTTTGCTGCGCCCTCCGCCCCACTACACTCAGCGCCATGGCCGACCTCGACGACCTCTCGCCTGATTCCGCGCCGCCGTGGGACGAAGCGCCCGCCGAACGCGACGAGAACACCGCCGACATCTTCGGCGATGCGCCGGCGCCTGTCGCCGCGGTCGAACAGTCGCGTCCCGTGGTTGAGTCCCCGCCCGAGAGCGAGAAGGGCGACGCCTATACGGTGCTGGCGCGGAAATACCGCCCGCGCACCTTCGAGGACCTGATCGGCCAGGAGGCCATGGTCCGCACCCTGGCCAACGCGTTCTCCACGGGCCGCATCGCCCACGCCTTCATGCTCACCGGCGTCCGGGGCGTCGGCAAGACCACGACCGCGCGCCTCCTGGCCCGCGCGCTCAACTACGAGACCGACACCGTCAAAGGTCCGTCCGTCGACCTGACCACCGAAGGCTACCACTGCCGCGCCATCATCGAAGGCCGGCACATGGACGTGCTGGAGCTCGACGCCGCGTCGCGCACCAAGGTCGACGAGATGCGCGAGCTGCTGGACGGGGTGCGCTACGCTCCGGTCGAGGCGCGCTACAAGGTCTACATCATCGACGAAGTGCACATGCTGTCGACGGCGGCGTTCAACGCCCTGCTGAAGACGCTGGAAGAGCCGCCGCCGCACGCCAAGTTCATCTTCGCCACCACCGAGATCCGCAAGGTCCCGGTGACGATCCTGTCCCGCACCCAGCGCTTCGACCTGCGCCGGGTCGAGCCGGACGTGCTGGTGAAGCACTTCGACAGGATTTCGGCCAAGGAAGGCGCGCGGATCGAGATGGACGCGCTGGCCCTGATCGCCCGCGCGGCCGAGGGCTCGGTGCGTGACGGCCTGTCGCTGCTGGACCAGGCCATCGTCCAGACCGACCGCGGGGCCACGGTCACGGCCGCGGTGGTTCGCGACATGCTGGGCCTGGCCGACCGCGGCCAGACCATCGCCCTGTTCGAAAACGTCATGGCCGGCAAGACCAAGGACGCACTGGAAGGCTTCCGCGCCCTGTGGGGCTTCGGGGCCGATCCGGCGGTGGTGATGCTCGATGTCCTCGACCACTGCCACGGCTCGGCGGTGTCCAAGGCGCTGGGGCCGGACGCCCTGTCGATGCCCAAGGAACAGGCCGCGCGCCTGGCCGCCATTGGCGCGCACACCTCGGCCGGCACGCTCTCGCGCCTGTGGCAGATGCTGCTGAAGGCCCACGAGGAAGTGCGCCGCGCGCCCGACGCCATGGCGGCGGCCGAAATGGCGCTGATCCGCCTGTGCTACGCCGCCGATCTGCCCGGTCCGGAAGAAGCGCTGAAGGCCCTGCGCGACGGTTCGCCGATCGGTGGCGGCGGCCCTGGCGGCGGTGTCGCCATCGGTGGCGGCGGTTCCGGCGGCGCGGTCTCGGCCGCCCATGCGCCGATGACCATGGCCGCGCCGGGCCAGCAGGCCATGCCGGTCGTGGCCTCGTTCGACGACGTCATGGCCCTGATC
>JAEXJH010000352.1 GCA_023445955.1 Pseudomonadota bacterium | reverse complement strand
CGGGCCGGACTCGGTGGCCAGACGCTTGTCGAGCGCCATCGGATCATGCTCCAGCACCTCGCCCTTGAAGATCCAGGTCTTCACGCCGATGATGCCGTAGGTGGTCTTGGCTTCGGCGAAACCGAAGTCAATGTCCGCACGGAGGGTGTGCAGCGGCACGCGGCCTTCGCGATACCACTCCATACGAGCGATTTCAGCACCGCCCAGACGGCCCGAGACGTTGATCCGGATGCCCTTGGCGCCGAGACGCACGGCCGACTGGATCGAACGCTTCATGGCGCGACGGAAAGCGATACGGCGCTCGAGCTGCTGAGCGATCGACTCGGCCACCAGTTGAGCGTCGGTCTCCGGCTTGCGGATCTCGACGATGTTCAGGTGAACTTCGCCTTCGGTCTTGATCGACAGGTCCTTGCGGAGCTTGTCGATGTCAGCGCCCTTCTTGCCGATGATGACGCCCGGACGAGCGGCATAGATCGTGATGCGGCACTTCTTGTGCGGACGCTCGATGATGATGCGCGAGACACCAGCTTGGTACAGGCGCTTCTTCAGGGCGGCGCGGATCGCGAGATCCTGGTGCAGCATCTTGCCGTACTGGTTGCCGTCGGCGAACCAACGGCTGTCCCAGGTGCGGTTTACGCCGAGCCGCAGCCCGACCGGATTGACTTTCTGACCCATTAGGCGGCCTCACCCAGTTCGCGGACCACGATCGTGATCTCGGAGAACGGCTTCTCAACGCGCGTCGCGCGACCGCGAGCGCGGGGCGAGAAACGCTTCATGATCAGGTTCTTGCCCACATAGGCCTCGGCGACGACCAGCGAGTCGATGTCGAGGTTGTGGTTGTTCTCGGCGTTCGAAATCGCCGAGTACAGCGCCTTGCGGACGTCCTGGGCGATACGCTTGTGGCTGAACTCTAGCTCGTTGAGAGCGCGCTGGACGTTCAGGCCACGGATGGACTGAGCGACCAGGTTCAGCTTCCGCGGGCTGGTGCGCAGGGTGCGCACCTTGCACATCGCTTCGGCGGCCGGCAGGCGGCGTTCTTGCTTCTGCTTGGCCATGATTACTTCCTCTTGGCCTTCTTGTCGGCCGCGTGGCCCGGGAAGTTACGCGTAGGCGCGAACTCGCCGAACTTCATGCCGACCATGTCTTCCGACACGGAGACCGGGACGTGCTTCTGGCCGTTGTGGACGCCGAAGGTCAGGCCGACAAATTGCGGCATGATCGTCGAGCGACGCGACCAGGTCTTGATGACATCCTTGCGGCCCGACGACAGTGCGGCGTCGGCCTTCTTCAGGAGGTACCCGTCGACAAACGGGCCTTTCCAGACGGAGCGGGTCATGGCTTAGCGGCCCTTCTTCGCTTTGTGGCGCGAACGGATGATGAACTTGTCCGTGGCCTTGTTGACGCGGGTCTTGGCGCCCTTGGTCGGCTTACCAGCCGGGGTCACCGGGTGGCGGCCGCCCGAGGTGCGACCTTCACCACCACCGTGGGGGTGGTCGACCGGGTTCATGGCGACGCCGCGGACGTGCGGGCGACGGCCCATATGACGCGAACGACCGGCCTTGCCGAGGTTCTGGTTCATATGGTCGGGGTTCGAAACGGCGCCGACGGTGGCCATGCACG
The DNA here is from genome assembly GCA_023445955.1 of Pseudomonadota bacterium. Lineage (GTDB taxonomy): Bacteria > Pseudomonadota > Alphaproteobacteria > Caulobacterales > Caulobacteraceae > Caulobacter. Next base: position 4,031 of record JAEXJH010000352.1, on the reverse strand, counting down.
AGTCGAGCACCATGCGCAGTTCGCCCGAGTTCAGGCGGATCTGGGCGTAGCCGGCGTCACGACCGACCAGCTGGGCGTAGGCGCCAGCCGAACGGGCGATCTGACCACCCTTGGCGGGCTTCAGCTCGATGTTGTGGATGATCGTACCGATCGGCAGCGTGCGCAGCGGCGAGGCGTTGCCCGGCTTCACGTCGACCTTCTCGCCGGTGACGACTTCGTCACCAACCTTCAGGCGTTGCGGGGCCAGGATGTAGGCCAGCTCGCCGTCGGCCTGATACTTGATCAGGGCGATGAAGGCGGTGCGGTTCGGATCGTACTCGAGGCGGACGACCGAAGCCGTGCCTTGCTTACGACGCTTGAAGTCGACCAGACGGTACAGGCGCTTGGCGCCGCCGCCGCGGAAACGGACCGCGATACGGCCGTTGCCGCCGCGACCGCCCGACTTGGTCAGGCCTTCAACGAGCTTCTTCTCGGGCTTGCCCTTGTGAAGTTCGCTGCGGTCGATCAGCACCAGGCCGCGTTGGCCGGGGCTGGTCGGGTTAAAGTGCTTCAAGGCCATCTGATTAGAGCCCCGTCGTGATGTCGATCGACTGGCCGTCGGCCAGGGTCACGATCGCTTTTTTGACGTCGTTGCGACGCCCGACGATGCCACGGAAGCGCTTGGTCTTGCCCTTGGTGACGATGGTGTTGACCTTCGTAACCTTGACCTTGAACAGCTCTTCGACGGCGGCGGCGATTTCGTCCTTGGTCGCGTCGTTGGCCACCTTGAAGACAACCTTGTTCTGCTCCGAGAGCAGGGTCGTCTTTTCAGTGATCACCGGCGACAGGATCGTGTCGTAGTGGCGAGCGGTGGCGGCCATTAGGCGGCTTCCTTCTCAGCGAAACGAGCCGAGATCGCTTCGACCGCGTCCTTGGTCAGGACGAGGGTCTGGCGACGCAGCACGTCGTAGACGTTCAGGCCGGCGTTCGGCAGGACATCCACGTTCGGGATGTTGCGGGCGGCGAGCTTGAAGTTCGCGTCCACTTCCGGACCAGCGATGACCAGGGCGTTCTTCAGACCGATCTTGTCGAAGGTGGCGCGCAGGGCGGCCGTCTTCGCTTCGGTCAGAACAACGCTGTCCAGCACGACCAGCGAACCGGCCTTGGCCTTCGAGGACAGGGCGTGGCGCAGAGCCAGGGCCCGGATCTTCTTCGGCAGGTCGAACGCGTGGCTACGGACGACAGGGCCGTGGGCCTTGGCGCCGCCGACGAACTGAGCCGCACGGCGCGAACCGTGACGAGCGCCGCCGGTGCCCTTTTGCTTGTACATCTTCTTGCTCGTACGAGAGACCTCGTTACGAACCTGAATCTTGTGGTTACCCGAGCGGCGCTTGGCCAGCTGCCAGGTCACGACGCGCTGAAGGATGTCGCCGCGGATTTCGTCGATGCCGAAGATGGCGTCGTCGAGATCCACAGAGCCGGCCTTCGCGCCGTCAAGCTTGATGACGTCGAGTTTCATTAGCCTTCGCCCTCTTCGGTCGTAGCCGCGGGGGCCTCTTCAGCGGGGGTTTCAGCGGCAACCGGAGCAGCCTCGCCAGCCTTGCGGAAGGCGCCCGGACGCGGAGCGTCGGCGGGAATGGCCTTCTTCACGGCGTCGCGAACCTTCACGTAGCTGCCTTCGTGGCCCGGGACGGCGCCCTTGACCAGGATCAGACCGCGCTCGACATCGACCTTCCAAACGGTGACGTTCAGGGTCGTGACGGTTTCTTGACCCAGGTGACCCGCCATCTTCTTGCCCGGGAACGTACGACCCGGATCCTGGCGGTTACCGGTCGAACCGTGCGAGCGGTGCGAGACCGAGACACCGTGGGTGGCGCGCAGACCACCGAAGTTCCAGCGCTTCATGGCGCCGGCGAAGCCCTTACCGACGGTCACGCCTTGGATGTCGACCTTCTGGCCGGCGACGAAGTGGTCGGCCGTCAGTTCGGCGCCAACTTCGATCAGGGCGTTCTCTTCGACGCGGAACTCGGCGACGACGCGCTTCGGCTCGACGGCCGCCTTCGCGAAGTGACCGCGCATGGCGTTCGGGGTGTTCTTGGCCTTCTTGGCGCCGGCGCCGAGTTGCAGGGCGGTGTAACCGTCCTTCTCGACCGTGCGCTGAGCGGTGACCTGGCAACCATCGAGCGACAGGACGGTGACCGGCACGTGCTGACCAGCTTCATCGAAGAAGCGGGTCATGCCGAGCTTCTTGGCGAGGATGCCGGTGCGTTGGGTGGGGAGAGTCATGGATCGGCCCTCCTTACAGCTTGATTTCGACGTCAACGCCGGCCGACAGGTCGAGCTTCATCAGCGCGTCCACGGTCTGCGGAGTCGGGTCAACGATGTCGAGAACGCGCTTGTGCGTACGGATCTCGAACTGCTCGCGCGACTTCTTGTCGACGTGCGGCGAACGGTTGACGGTGAATTTCTCGATAAGCGTGGGCAGGGGGATCGGGCCCCGTACCGTCGCACCCGTGCGCTTGGCCGTATTGACGATCTCGCGCGTGGAATGATCCAACACGCGGTGATCGAAGGCCTTGAGCCGGATGCGGATGTTCTGACGATCCATATCGCTCGGTTTCCTAGTGGGCTGCGCCCGCGTCTCGAACCATTTCAAAGACCAACCCGAACCCCCAGATGGGAGTCCGTACGCAGCGTCCGCAAAACAAATATCCCTGACAGTCGCCTGCCGGGGGTGATGACCGAAATTGCGCCTTGTGGGGCGCTATGTCCGGGCGTCTCGCGAACCGCGTTTGAGCTCGAAAGCTCACAGCCGGTCCAACAGAGGCGCGCTTGTACGAGCCGGAATCGGTTTCGTCAAGCGCTCTGTCCGGTTCCTCGCGTCTTTGTGGAACGCGACTCGTCGGGCCGGATCTGAATAGGCGCCCTGCCCCGGCTGCGCAAGGCCTTCGAAAACATAACGCCGGTCTGCTTTTAACGTTTTTCGCCCAATGACTAGCAAGAACGTGCGCCCGCTTGGGCGTAGGCGAAATACTCGTCCGCGCAAGTGTCACAAATTTGTATAAATCGGCCCTGAAGCGTCGCCGGCGGCCTTGAGGCGCAGGTCGAACCTCCATAGATGCCGCCCCTCACCGACGGACTGGGCGGCCCCTCCCCCCAACAACGACCGTCCAGCCAGTCGGTGAGCCACTCTTGTGTAAGGGGATACCCCACTATGAATACGAAGCTCTTCGCCACCGCCGCCCTGATCGCCGCCGCCGTCTCGGCCCCGGCCTTCGCCCAGAACATCGGTTCGGTCGGCGCCGCCGTGAACTACACGGACCTGAACACCCGCTTCGGCGGCGACCACGGCACGTCGGCCGTGATCGACGGCTCGGTCGCCATCCCGCTGGCCGGCGCCTGGACCGTGACCGCCAACGGCGACGTCTCGATCTCGGACAACGACCTGTCGGACGAAACCGTCGCCTCGGGCGCCGTGCACCTGACCACCAAGCTGGGCGACACCGTCCGCGTCGGCGGCTTCACCGCCCTGTCGCGTCCGTCGAACGACACCCTGTGGGCCGTCGGCGCGGAAGCCCAGAAGTACCTGGGCAACGTCACCCTCACGGGCCTGGCCGCCTACGGCCAGTCGAACGACCTGGACGCCGACCTGTACACCGTGCGCGGCGAAGCCCGTTACTTCGTGTCGGACAACTTCCGCCTGAACGCCGGCGCTGGCTGGTCGCGCATCGACACCAACATCAACGCCGACCTGTGGGACGTGAACGCCGGCGGCGAATACAAGTTCGCGGGCACCGGCTGGTCGACCTTCGCCAAGTACACCCACGCGGAATCGAAGGACCTGGCCAAGCTGAACTCGGACGCCGTTCGCGTCGGCTTCCGCTACACCTTCGGCGGCAGCCTGAAGGACCGCGATCGCGCCGGCGCCGACCTGGCCACGGCCAGCGACCTGTTTGCGTTCGGCGTCCGCTAAGCGGATCCGTCCATCCAGACATGAAGAAGGCCCCGGGAGCGCTCCCGGGGCCTTCTTCATGTCTGGATGGACGGATCCG
>JAEXJH010000351.1 GCA_023445955.1 Pseudomonadota bacterium | reverse complement strand
TTCCCACCCTCTCGGTCCCCGCCGCCGGCATCGCGCGTCCCGGCACGGCGAACCATCCCGCGCCCTTGCCCGGGACCGGAGGCGGCGACCTGCGCACCGCCCTACGCGGCAGCGCCACCGGCTGCGTCAGCGCCGAAGCCGTGGGCCTGAACCGCCGCGAGCGCGAGACGTGCGACGAACGCTTCGGCGCCGCCCAGCCCAAGGGCTCCTATACCGGCCCGCTGAACGCGGCCAAGGCCCGCGAGTTCGAGGCCCAGGCGATCCTGCAGGAGCTGGCCCGCAAGGCCAACGCGGCCCCGATGGGCGTCGGCGTCGATCACCGCAGCAAGGACCAGCCCGGCACGATGAAGGAGATTCCCTTCGTGCTGGGCGCCGAGCAGGACGGCCTGGGGCGCCCCCTCAACGCCCAGCAGCAGCGCCTCAAGCAGATCGACGACTACCGAAAGGCCGAGGCGCGGGAGAAGCAGCGGTCGCGCGACAACGATCAGCGCTAAAAAGGGGTTTCCTCCGTACGCCCCCCGAATAACCTCGCCGCCAGGTTGGCGCGTGGGCTCAAACGGGCGCGCCGTGGCTGTGAGGGGACGATATGCGATTTTCGGCTTCTATCTGTGCGGCGCTGATCCTGGCCACGGCGACGGCGCCGACCACGGTCCTGGCGCAGGACTACTCGCAATATTCCGACGCGGCGCTCGAGAAGGAGCTGGGCCAGAAGGCCGATGTCGAGATGTACGTCATGGTGCCGATGCGCGACGGCGTGCGCCTGGCCACCAACGTCTACCGGCCCAAGGGCGCTAAGGGCCCGCTGCCGACGATCTTCGTCAAGACGCCCTATAACGAGCTGCCCTACAAGGCCGCCTCCATGCGCAACGCGCTGGACGCCATCAAGCACGGCTACGCCCTGGTGCTGCAGAACGAGCGCGGCCGCTACTTCTCGGAAGGCGAGTGGGAGATCCTGGGCAAGCCCCAGACCGACGGCTACGACTCGCTGACCTGGATCGCCAAGCAGAGCTGGTCGAACGGCAAGGTCGGCACGCGCGGCTGCTCGTCGACGGCCGAATGGCAGCTGGCCCTGGCCGGCCAGAACCACCCCGCCCACGCGGCCATGGTTCCGCAGTCCTCGGGCGCGGGCATCGGCAAGGTCGGCGAGTTCGAGGAACAGGGCAACTGGTACACCGGCGGCGTGCCGCGCAACCTGTTCTTCGTGTGGCTGTACGGCGTCGACAATCCCCTGCGCCCGCAGCCGCCCAAGGGCCTGGAATCCAAGTGGATCGCGCGCCTGGCCAAGTACAATGACCTCGACCCCAACAAGCCCAAGGTCGACTGGCCCTCGCAGATCCGCCACCTGCCGGTCAACGAGATGCTGACGGACCTCGGCGAGCCCAAGGGCACGTTCGAGGCGCTGATCAACCGCGACGGCCCGGCCGATCCGGCCTGGCGCAAGGGCGGCCTCTATCACGACGACAAGGGCTGGGGCGTCCCGGCCCTGTGGTTCAACGCCTGGTACGACGTGTCGATCGGCCCGAACATGGCGCTGTTCAACCACGCCCGAACGGTGAAGTCCGACAAGGAAGCCAGCGACAACCAGTACGTCGTCGTCACGCCCAGTAACCACTGCGGCTTCAACGCCCGCACCCTGCAACAGCCCTTCAAGTCGGGCGACCGCGACATGGGCACGGTCAACTTCGACGCCGACAAGGAGGTCTACGCCTTCTTCGACCGCTGGCTGAAGGGCGACGTCACGGCCTTCCCGAAGACCACCCCGCCGGTGCGCTACTACGCGATGGGCGAGAACACCTGGAAGCAGTCGGCCCAGTGGCCGCCGGAAGGCGCCGCCCCGATGCGGCTCTATCTGCGCTCCAGCGGCAAGGCCAACAGCATCCAGGGCGACGGAACGCTGACGGCGACCGCGCCGGGGGCCGGCGAGCAGGCCGACCGCTACGCCTATGACCCGGCCAACCCGGTCCAGACCGTGGGCGGCGGCGACTGCTGCAACGGCGGCCTGGTCGTGCCCGGCGCCTATGACCAGCGCGGCGTCGAGAGCCGCCAGGACGTGCTGGTCTACACCAGCGAGCCGCTGACCGCGCCGCTGGAGGTCTCGGGCTTCGTGCGGGCGGTGCTGAAGGTGTCGTCGGACGCCAAGGACACCGACTTCGCCGTCAAGCTGGTCGACGTCGCGCCGGACGGCACGGCCTTCATCCTGGGCGACACGATCATGCGCGCCCGCTATCGCGACGGCTATGAGAAGCCGGTGATGATGACCGCCGGCCAGAGCTACACGGTCAAGCCGACGCCGATCACGACGTCCAACACCTTCCTGCCCGGCCACCGCATCCGCGTTGAGGTCACCTCGTCCAACTTCCCGAAGTTCGTCCGCAACCTGAACACCGGCGGCGACAACGAGAAGGAGACCAAGTTCGTGGTCGCCAACAACGCCGTGCACCACGCGGCGGGGGACGAGTCGTATATCGAGCTGCCGGTGGTGGGGAAGAAGTAGAAAGCGGGTCAGGCGGCGCCGGTTCTTTCCCTCTCTCATAGAGAGAGGGGTTCCTTTCTAAGCCGCCCGGCGCATCGCGGCGGCGCCGCCCACCTTGAACCGCTGCACCAGCGCCGCCAGGCCGTGGACCTCGTCCAGCAGCGACTGGCTCGACGCCGCCGAGCGGCTGGCCATGGCGGTCGTGTGCTGGGTGCCCTGGTCCATCTGGTTCACGGCCGTATTGACCTGCGACAGCCCCGCCGACTGCTCCTGGGCGGAGGCCGCGATCTCGGTGATCACGCTGCTGATGGCGCCGACCTGGCTGGCGATGCGCTGCAGGGTCTCGCCCGCCGCGCCGACCAGCGACACGCCCGACTCCACCTGGCGCGCCGAGTCGCCGATGTGGATCTTGATCTCCTTGGCCGCGTCGGCCGAGCGCTGGGCCAGCGCCCGCACCTCTTGCGCCACGACCCCAAAACCGCGACCGGCCTCCCCCGCCCGCGCCGCCTCGACGCCGGCGTTGAGGGCCAGCAGGTTGGTCTGGAAGGCGATCTCGTCGATCACCCCGATGATCTGGGCCACCTGACGCGACGAGGCCTCGATGCCGCCGATCGCCTCGACGGCCGAGGCGACCACGTCACGCGAGCGGCCGGCCTCGGTCTGGGCGTCGCTGACCGCGCGGTGGGCCTCCTTGGCGCCCTCGGCCGTGCGGCGGACGGTGGCGGTGATCTCGTCCAGCGCCGCGGCGGTCTCCTCCAGGCTGGCGGCCTGGGCTTCGCTGCGACGCGACAGGTCGTCGGCCGCCGTGGCGATGCCGCCGGCCCCAGCGTTCAGGCCCGACACGGCCGAAACCACGGCGCCCATGGCGTCCTCCAGGCCCTCGACGGCGCGGTTGAAGTCGGCGCGCAGGCCTTCGTAGTCGTGGGCGAAGGGCTCGGTCAGGCGCACGGTCAGGTCGCCGGCCGACAGGCGGTGCAGGCTCTCGGCCAGGCGGCGGACAACTTGCGCCTGCTCGGCCGAACGGCGTGCGCTGTCAGCGCCGGCGGCGTCGCGCTCGGCTTCCGAAGCCTCGCGG
>JAEXJH010000350.1 GCA_023445955.1 Pseudomonadota bacterium | reverse complement strand
CGCCAGCACGCCAACCGCCTGAAGAACGCCAGCCTGTAGGACCCCGGGGCGGGGGGGGGGGGCCCCCCCGGGGGCGCCCCCCCCCGCCGAACATCGGCTTAGAAGCTGACGTTCAGCGTGGCCTGCAGCTTGCGGCCCGTGCGGTAGACACCGCGCGCAAGAGCCGTGGTGTTGGCGTACGAGTAGTATTCGCTGTCGAGCAGGTTCTGGCCCGAGACCGACATGGTGATGTTCTTGTTCACCGCGTAGCCGACCGTCGCGTCCAGGCTCTTGGCCGCCTTGACGAACATGTCGTCGCCGCGATCGACGCCCGTGAAGTACTTCGAACGCCAGGTGAAGGTCGCCCGGGCCGAGAACGGACCGTTCTCGTAGAAGGGGCTGACATTGACCTGGTTCTTCGAGCTGTACGGCAACGGCGCGTTGTTCTGGCCCTTGGCGTCGGCGTAGGTGTAGTTGGCCAGCAGGCCAAAGCCGTAGGCGAAGTTCTGCTGGTAGGCGACCGCCAGGCCTTTCACTTCAGCCGAGCCCGCGTTGAACGGACGGCTGATCTGATAGGTCGTGACCTTGTTCTGCGACTGGTTGAAGTACGATTCCGGCTGCGTGCGCGTCAGGATGTAGTTCGAGATGTCCTTGTAGAACACTTCGGCCGACAGGATCGCTTGCGGCTGGAAGTACCACTCGGCCGAGGCGTTCAGGTTGCTCGACTTGTAGGGTTCCAGGTTCGGGTTGCCGCCGCCGCCGGTCAGGATGCCGTCCGACAGCCAGAAGTAGTTGGTCATGTCGGCATAGTTCGGGCGGGCGATGACTTGCGCCGCCGCGAAGCGCAGCACCAGGTCGTCGCGCGCGTCGACGATGATGTTCACGCTGGGCAGGACGTTGTCGTAGCTCTTCTTCGTCACCTGCCAGGTCCAGTCGGCGGCGGCGTTGCAGGCCGCGCCGGGCTTGCAGACGTAACCGGCGCTGTCGACCGAGGTCTTCACGTAGCGGACGCCGAAGTTACCGCGGACGTTGTCGGCCTTGAAGTTGGCCTGGGCGTACAGCGCGTCGATGTTTTCCTGGATGTTCCAGTTGCCGGCCGTGAACTCGGCGGCGGCGAAGATCGACGGCTTGGGCATGGAAGCGCCCGGAGCCAGCCACTTGCCGCTGTCGACGTATGAGACCATCGATTGGCCGTCGATGCGGAAGCGGGTCTGCATCTGCGTGCCGACGCCGTCGAAGCCCTTCAGGTAGTTGCTGGGCACGGTCGACGGGTTGAACAGCGAGGCCGGCGCGGCGACGCCGGTGATGGCGATGCCCGAATACTGCTGGCCGGTCTGGTGCTCACGACGCTTGTAGCCGACCTGGACACGCTGGATGACGCCGTCGAAGTCCTTGCCCAGGTCGATCTGGGCGTACTTCTCTTCGTCGCTGGTCGGCTTGCTGACCAGGTTGCCGCTCCAGCCCGGATCGGTCGCGAAGGCCGACGGGTTGCCCATCACGTTGGTGGTGTAGGTCAGGCTGCCCGGGCTCTTGGGCGCGCCCGACAGGTCGACGGTGTAGTTGGCCCAGTTCAGGAACTCGAGGAAGACCTGACGCTTAGTGCCGCCGTCGGCGGTCGACTTGCCGACTTCGCCGTTCAGGTCCCAGCCGTCGCCCTTGTAGCCACCCTTCAGGTGGTAGGTGTCGGAGTTCAACTGGGCTTCGCGGTACTGCACGTCCAGCACGCTGAGGGCGTTGTTGAACGAGGCCTTGGTGACGACGCCGTTGTTGACCGTCAGGCCCGTCAGGGCGCCCAGGCTGTTCCAGGTGTTGCCCTGGAAGGCGTACATCGACTGGTTGGTGTTGTCGTAGTCAGCCTTGATCTTCATCCAGTTGAAGTCGAACGACAGGGCGTCGGTCGGCTTCCACTGCAGGGCCGTGGTGTAGGTGGTGCGGGTGCGGTCCTGCTCGAAGTACGAGGCGCCGAACGCGTTCGGGCTTCGGGCCGTCAGGTTCGAGGTCAGGGTCGTGGCGCACGAGCCGGTGCAGCCGCGGGTCCGCGAGTCGACCGGGTTGTCCGGATTGCCGCCGGCCCACTGGTTGGCCGCCATGGTGCCGTAGCTTTCGACACCGTCACGACGCAGCTGGTCCTTGGCGCGCTGCACCGAGAAGCTGGCGCCGAAGGTCTGGGCGTCGTTCTTCCAGCTCAGCAGCAGCGAGCCTTGAGCATCGCCCTTCTTGGAGCGGTCGGTGTAGAGATAGCTCACCGCGCCGGCGACCAGACCAGCCTTCAGGTCCAGCGGCTTGCGGGTGTTGACGATGACGGTGCCGCCGATGCTGCCTTCGTCGATGCGCGCTTCGGGCGACTTGAAGACCTCGACCTTGCCGACGATCTGCGGGGCCAGCAGGGCGTAGTTGAACGTGCGGCCCGGAGAATCCAGGATGAACCAGTCGGCGGAGGCGACGGTCTGGCCGTTCAGCAGCGTGCGGTTCAGCGCCGGGTCGGTGCCCAGGATGCTGACCTTTTCGCCTTGACCGAAAGCGCGGTCGACCGTGACGCCGGGAACGATGGTCAGGGCTTCAGCGACGTTGCTGCTCGGAAACTTGCCCACGTCCTCGGCGGTGACGACGTCGACGATGGCGTCGGCGCGGCGCTTGGATTCGATGGATTGCAGCAGCGAGGCGCGGATGCCGGTGACGACCACCTCATCCACGGTGCTGTTGTCTTGTGCGAAGGCGGGCGCCGCGGCCATGACGGCCAGAGCGCTGGCGGACGCAGCCAGGACGGATTTGTGGAAATACTTCATAACTCGGCTTCTCCCCATTTTTGCCGGGCCTACTGGACCGGAGCCGAACCCCAAAGCCCAATATGATACCAATTTTCCGGGAGGTTCCGCAGAAAGTGGTACTTCTCAGGCCTCGGGAGAGAACTGTGACGGAAATTTTGCGGATGACAAGGCCAAAAAGAAACCAATTGCAGACCATGTTCTTATTGGTATGAAAATGGTCATATGCTATCGAGAACCGGTAAAGGGGCGCCGTCGATTTGCGCGGCTACTGTCGGGGGAGGGCTGTGAATGACGTTTGCTGAACGGATCGGTCGGCTCGACACCGCCGACCACGCACCGCTCTACAGGCAGCTGCAGCGCGCCCTGCGCGAGGCCATCCAGAAGAAGGTGCTGTCGCCCGACGACGCCCTGCCCGCCGAGCGCGATCTTGCCGAAGAATTCAGCATCTCGCGGATCACCGTGCGCAAGGCGCTGGATGGCCTGGTCAGCGAAGGCCTGCTGACGCGCCGCCAGGGCGCGGGCACCTTTGTCGCCGCGCGGGTGGAGAAGAGCTTCTCCAAGCTCTCCTCGTTCACCGAGGACATGATCTCGCGCGGGCGCATCCCGCGCAGCGAATGGATCAGCCGCGCCGAGGGCCAGGTGACTCCGGAGGAGTCCCTGACCCTGGGCCTGTCGCCCGGCACGCCGGTCTATCGCTTCGCCCGTATCCGCTATGCCGATGGCGCGCCGATGGCCGTGGAGTACACCACCGTCGCCGCCTTCGCCCTGCCCTCCACCGAGGTGGTCGGCGTCTCGCTGTACGAGGCCCTGGAAGCCACCGGCCACCGCCCGGTGCGCGCCCTGCAGCGCCTGCGCGCGGTGCTGTTCCAGGCCGAACAGGCCGACCTGCTGGGCGTTCCGGTGAAGGACGCCGGCCTGCTGATCGAGCGGCGCGGCTTCCTGCGCGACGGCCGGGCAGTGGAAGTCACACAATCCTACTATCGCGGCGATGCGTACGACTTCGTCGCGGAACTGAACTCGCTCTCCTGAGCGGGCTGGCCTGAGTCTGAAGGAGTATATTTTGGAGGCGACCGTCATGACCCGTCCCGAGTCCCCCGCGCAATCGCGGCTGTCGCCTGAATCCACGAAGATGTTCCTGGAGGCCGGCCAGGCCTCGGCCGTCGCCGCCACGCAGCTGGCCGCCAACGCCCGCAAGATCCAGGCCCTGGCCGAGCGCCTGCGGGCCAACCCGCCGCGCGTCGTCGTCACCTGCGCCCGCGGCAGCAGCGACCACGCCGCCACCTTCGCCCGCTACTTGATCGAGACCAAGGCCGGGGTGCTGACCTCGTCAGCCGGCCTATCGGTCAGCTCGGTCTACGACGCCTCGCCCAACCTGGAAGGCGCGCTGGTTCTGGCCATCTCGCAGTCGGGCAAGAGCCCCGACCTGCTGGCGGCGGTGAAGGCGGCCAAGGCCGCCGGCGCCTATGCCGTGGCGCTGGTCAACGTGGTCGACTCGCCCCTGGCTGAACTGGCCGACGAGGTCATTCCGCTGCACGCCGGCCCCGAAGTGTCGGTCGCCGCCACCAAGTCCTACATCGCCGCCCTGGTGGCCATCACCCAGCTGATCGCCGCCTGGACCGAGGACGAGGCGCTGACCCAGGCCCTGGCCACCCTGCCAACCGCCCTGGCCGAAGCCTGGAGCCTGGACTGGACACCGGCCGTCGAGCGCCTGAAGCTGGCGCGCAACCTCTACGTCCTGGGCCGCGGCGTCGGCTTCGCGGTCGCCCTCGAGGCCGCCTTGAAGTTCAAGGAAACCTGCGGCCTGCACGCCGAGGCCTTCAGCGCCGCCGAGGTGCTGCACGGCCCGATGGCGCTGGTGAAGGCCGGCTTCCCGGCCCTCGTTTTCGCCCAGAACGACGAGAGCCGCGCCAGCGTCGACGACATGGCCAAGGGCCTGCGCGAGCGCGGCGCCGACGTGCTGCTGGCCGGGACAGGCGAGACCGCCAAAGGGGCGTTGCCGACCCTGGCCAGCCACCCCGTGCTGGAGCCGATCCTGATGATCCAGAGCTTCTACCGAATGGCCAATGCGCTTTCGGTCGCGCGCGGCTACGATCCCGACAGCCCGCCCCACCTCAACAAGGTCACTGAAACCGTCTGATGCAGGCTGCACTTGTAAATGGCCGCGTCCTGACGGAGGCCGGCGTCGTCGAAGGCAGGGCTGTCCTGGTCGAGAACGGCAAGATCGCGGGCGTCGTCGACGCCGGCGCGGTTCCGGCCGAAGCACAGGTCCATGACCTGGCGGGCGGCCTGCTGGTCCCCGGCTATATCGACACTCAGGTCAATGGCGGCGGCGGGGTGCTGTTCAACGACTCGCCGACGCCCGAGACCATCGCCGCGATCGGCGCGGCCCACAGGACGTATGGCACCACCGGCTTCCTGCCGACCCTGATCAGCGACGATCTTTCGGTCGTCGACGCAGCCATGCGCGCCACCGAGGCCGCCATCGCGCAGGGCGTGCCCGGCGTGCTGGGCGTCCACATCGAGGGCCCGTTCCTCAATCCCAAGCGCAAGGGCATCCACGACGCCGACAAGTTCCGCGTCATCGACGACGAGGCGCTAGCCTTGCTGAGCTCGCTGAAGGTCGGCAAGACCCTGGTGACCCTGGCCCCCGAGCGCACCACGCCGGACATGATCCAGCGCCTGGCCGACGCCGGGGTGCATGTGGCCGCCGGCCATACCAACGCGCTCTACAAGACCATGCGCCAGGCCCTGGCCCATGGCCTGACCGGCTTTACGCACCTCTTCAACGCCATGTCGCCGCTGACCAGCCGCGAGCCGGGCGCAGTGGGCGCGGCGCTGGAAAGCCAGACCGCCTGGGCGGGCCTGATCGTCGACGGCCGCCACGTGGATCCAGCGACCTTGCGGATCGCCCTGCGCACCCGGCCGCTGGACCGCTTCATGCTGGTCACCGACGCCATGCCGACGGTGGGCATGACCGACAAGCGCTTCGTCCTTCAGGGCCGCGAGATCATCGTGCGCGACGGCGTCTGCGTCGACGATCACGGCACCCTGGCCGGCTCGGACCTCGACATGGCCGGCGCGGTGCGCAACGCCGTCTCGATGCTGGACCTGCCGCTGGCCGACGCGGTGATGATGGCCTCGGCGGCGCCGGCGGCCTTCCTGGGCCTGGACGGCCAGCGCGGCCGGATCGCGCCGGGCTATGCGGCGGACTTCTGCCTGCTGGATGAGGATCTGTCGGTGCGGACGACCTGGATCGACGGGGTCGCGTCCTAAAAATTCTCGTCATCCCGCGACTTGTTCGCGGGACCCATTTGTCCGTCGCAGGTGCAGTGCGGACCTAGACGCTCACGCGGAAGCTGAACGAT
>JAEXJH010000349.1 GCA_023445955.1 Pseudomonadota bacterium | reverse complement strand
CAACAAATCGCGCCGCGCGCGAAGCGCGGAGCCCCCCCACCTTCCGTATCTCACGGAAGTCTTAACAACAGTTTGTGGATATCAAACTAAGTAGCGGGATTCAATGTACTAAACGGTGACGCTTGGTTAACGGCCAAGGTTTTGTCACACCGCCACGTAGAGCTTGCGCGCCAAGGTTTCGATTTCCGAGCGCAAGGATCCGCTGGAGCCCTTCAAGAGGGCCTCGACATTGCGCCGCGCCGCCTCGCGATCCAGCGACAAAATCATCTGCTTGACGGGCCCGATGCCGGCCGGCGGCATGGAAAGCGCTTCAAAACCAAGGGCTAACAGCGTGAAGGCCTCGAGCGGACGGCCGGCCATCTCGCCGCACACCGACACCGGCGTGCCGGTGTCTGCGCAGGCCTGTTGGATGGTCTTCAGCGCGCGCAGGGCGGCCGGCGACAGCGGGTCATAGCGGTCCGAGACCTTCGGATTGCCCCGGTCGGCGGCGAACAGGTACTGCATCAGGTCGTTGGTGCCGACCGAAACGAAGTCGGTCATCGGCAGCAGTGCGTCCAGATGCCACAGCAGCGACGGCGCCTCGATCATCGCGCCGACGTCCAGACGCGACGGCGCGGGGCGGCCACGCTTCAGCGCCCAGGCGACTTCCTGGTCGACGAAGCTGCGCGCGGCGCGGAACTCGTCGACATTGGCCACCAGCGGGAACATCACCTTCAGCGGCCGGCCGTTGGCGGCCTTGACCAGGGCGCGGATCTGCATGCGCAGCAGGGCCGGACGGTCCAGGCCCATGCGCACCGCGCGCCAGCCCAGGGCCGGATTGTCCTCGCGCTCCAGCTCCATGTACGGCAGCAGCTTGTCGCCGCCGAGATCGAGCGTGCGGAAGGTCACCGGCATGCCGTTGGCGGCCTCCAGCACCTTTTCGTAGAGCGCCGTTTGGGCCTCCAGGCGCGGCAGCTCCTCGGCGACCATGAACTGGAACTCGGTGCGGAACAGGCCGATGCCCTCCGCGCCCGTCTCGGCCAGGATGTCCAGGTCGACGGCCAGGCCGGCGTTCATCAGCAGGCTGATCTTGGCGCCGTCCTTGGTGATCGGCGGGGTGTCGCGCAGGCGGGCGAACTCGGCCTTGCGCTGGGCGCGGACCTCCATCCGGGCCCTCAGCGCCTTCACGACGTCCGAGTGTGGGCGCAGCCAGGCTTCCTGCGTCTCGCCGTCGACCACGACCTGGTCGCCCTCGTTGACGCGGTCGCGCAGACCGGTCAGGCGGCCGACGCACGGGATGTCCAGCGCCCGGGCCACGATGCCGGCGTGGCTGGCCGCGGAGCCCTCCTCCAGCAGGATGCCCTTCAGCTTTGTGCGGTCGTATTCCAGCAGGTCGGCGGGACCGAGGTTCCGGGCGATCAGGATGGCGTCGTCGGGCAGCTGGCGCACGGCGTGGACGTCGCCCGACAGGTGGCGCAGCAGCCGGTCGTTCAGGTCTTCCAGGTCGTGCAGGCGCTCGCGCAGATAGGGGTCACGCGCCTGGCCCAGGCGGGCGCGGTGCTCGGACCGCACGCGCTCGACAGCCGCCTCGGCCGTCAGGCCCGAGCGCACGGCCTCGTTCAGCGACCGGTTCCAGCCACGGTCGTGGGCGAATAGGCGGTAGGTCTCCAGCACCTCGTACGAAGCGCCGACCAGACCGTGCTGCCCTTCCAGCATCTGGTCGATCTGGGTCTGCAAGGCCTCGATGGCGTAGGAGAGCCGGGCCTCCTCGGCCAGGGCGTCGTCGGACAGCAGGGTCTCGGGCGCGACCGGCGCCTCGTGCAGCACCGCCACGCCGTACGCGAGACCTTCAGCGAAGCGCGAGCCCTTCAGCCGCTCGGGCTTGTGCGGCGCCAGCTCGACGTCCTTGAGCTCGTCGGCGCCCAGGAGCTCGCTGGAGCTGACCATCTCGGCCAGCACCATGGCGATGATCTGGAGGTCCTCGACCTCCTCCTCGTCATAGGTGCGCTCGGTGCGGTTCTGGACGACCAGCACGCCGATCGCGCGACCGCCGCGCAGCAGCGGCACGGCCAGGAAGGCGTGGTAGGGATCTTCGCCCGTTTCAGGACGGTACGAGAACGACGGGTGGCTGGCGGCGTCGGACAGGTTCAGCGGCCGGCCCAGGCGCATGGTCTCGCCGACCAGGCCCTCGCCCGGTTTCATCCGGGTGACGTGAACGGCTTCGCGCGACAGGCCTTCAGTGGCGAAGAGTTCGAGATCGCCCGAAGCGCGGCGCAGATAGATCGAGCACACCTCAGCGACCATCGATATGGCGATGGTGCGCACCACCATGTCGAGCTTGGCCTGGGCGGGTCCGCCGCCGGCCATGGCCTCGCGAATCTGCCGCAGCAGGCTGCGTGGTCCTCGAACGGCGATGCCGGATGCCGCCATGACGCCTTTACGCGCTCCCTCTCCCTGGAACCGGTGTAGCCCAGCTTGAAGCGCCAAGGGTTAAGGCCGGTTCCAAGCCTTCAGATGGGGGCTACAGCAGATTCCGCCAGCGCGATAGCCGGCGCGATCAACCGAACGGCGATTAGGTGCGACCGCGCAGAAAAGCGCCGCCCGGTTAGGGGCGGCGCAGGTTAGCTCGCTCGGGGAGGGATCATGACTCGAGCGGCTTAGACGGGGGTCCTAGCGGCGATAGCCGTAGGCGTAGCGGTTGTCGTAACGGTTATCGTAGCGGTCGTGGCGATAGCCGTTGCGGTCATAGGCGTAGCGGTTGTCGCTGTAGCGGTTGTCGTAGCCGTAGCGCGGGGCGGTCCGGTACGACTGGTTGTAGCGACGGTCGTACTTGTTGCTCTTTGCGGTCGAAGCGCCCAGCGCCGCGCCGGCGACGGCGCCGATGGCGACCGCTTCGCCCTTGCCGTCGCCGATCGCGGCGCCGGCGATACCGCCGATCACGGCGCCCAGGACGGCGCGGTTGGTCTTTTCGCCCGCAAAGGCGGCCGAGGCGGGGGCGACCAGCGCGCCGGTGATGGCGACGGCGACGACGGTCTTGGTGAACTTGCCGATGGTCTTCATGGCAGGGCTCCTAATCGTAAGAGCGTCGCCCTGTGCGGCGCTGTTGATGTCCTTTGTAGAGGGGCCTGCCTGAACCTGATTTGAACCGCGCTGTTCAGATTCGCTTCATGTTGAAAAAATTCCGCGCAGCGGGCCTCGAAGGACGCTAGGTCTAGGCCACAGCCACCTTCGGCCGATGCAGCCGCACCGACCACAGCACGCCCGCCAGCATCAGCACGATCGCCGCCGTCTCCAGGCCCCTCGGCCAGCGGCCCTCGTGCAGGAAGCCGTAGAGCAGCGCGAACAGGGTCTCGAACACGATCAGCTGGCCCGAGAGGCTGAGCGGCAGGAGGCGGCTGGCGGCGTTCCACAGGCCATTGCCGATCACCGACGCCCCGATCGCCACGGCGAAACTGACGATCCAGAACCAGCCCCAGGCCGCCGGCGCGTGGACCTTGCCGTCCAGGGCGAAGGCCGGAACCACCAGCGCCAGCGACAGCAGGCCGGTGGCCAGGCCCGTCAGCAGCGACCACTCGTGGCTGGTGAACTTCGGCGTCGCGGCCAGGCGCCGGGCGTTCCAGACGGCGTAGGCGGTCCACATGGCGAGCGCCAGGGTCGCGCCCAGCACCCCGATCACCTGGCGACCGACGCCGACGCCCGCGCTCTGCGTGAACACCGAGACGTTGATGCAGACTCCGCCGGCCACGACCAGGGCCAGCGGCGCGGCCAGATGGCGAAGCGGAACCCCCTCCCCCGGCTTGGCGCCGACCAGGGTCACGGTCACCGGCAGCAGGCCGATGATCAGCGAGGCCAGGGCCACGCCCGCGCTCTGCACCGAGACCGACAGGCCGACATAGTAGATCAGGTTGCCCAGCAGGCTCAGCGCCGCCAGGTCGCGCCAGTCCTTGGCCGTCATCTTGGCCATCACCGTCTTCCAACTGGGCGCCAGCAACACGGCCGACGCCAGCCCGTAGGCGATGTAGCGCCCGGCCGTCATCTGCAGCGGCGTGAAGGCGTCCAGCAGCTTGGGCGCCAGGAACACCCCGCCCCAGAACGCGCCGGCGATCAGGCCGAACAGCAGGCCCAGCAGGAGGTTGCGAGAGGTGGTCATGCCGATGGGGGTAGCAGGCGTCGGTCGATGTGGCTTGGCGAAAGCTACCGAAGCTTTGGCGAAAGCTACCGCCGCCTTCGCCACGCTCCTGGCGTCACGCCTAGCGCCGCCTTCATGCGCTTGGTGAGCGCGCTCTGGTCGCCGTGCCCCGTGCGCGCGGCGATCTCGGCGATCGACAGGCGGGTGTCGGACAGCAGGCGCTGGGCGGCCCGCAGCCGGGTGTCGGACAACGCCCCGTGCGGCGTGATCCCATAGGCGTCGGCGAACCGCGCGAAGAACCGGCTCTGGCTCATGCCCGCCTCGCTGGCCAGGTCGCGGACGGTCAGCGGCTGATCGTAGCGAGCCTCGATCAGCGCCGCGGCCCGGGCCAGGCGCGGATCGACATCGATCGGCGCGGCGGAAAGGCCGCGCAGCAGCAGCGGCGTCCACAGTCTGGCGACGCCGGTCTCGATCGCGCCGGGCGCCTCGCCGGCCAGATATTCCAAGAGGCCGCGCACGGCGCCGGTGACCGGGGCGAACGGCCGCTCGCGCAGGCGTTCGAAAGGCCGCATCAGCGCGCCGCCGATATCGGCGACCACGAACAGGTTTTCGCCCGAGGCGGCGAAGGCGTGGCGCGCGCCCGGCGGGACCACCGCCGCGC
>JAEXJH010000348.1 GCA_023445955.1 Pseudomonadota bacterium | reverse complement strand
GCGATGCGCGGCTCGCCCTGCGCGTCGTAGCGCACCGACAGCCACTGGCGCTGGGCGATGACGTCGACCAGGCGGTCATACCCGCTGGCGGGTCCGTCCCCTGAGGCGCGGCCCAGGGCGGAGAGCATGGCGGGCGCGCCGGCCACCAGGGCGACGACGGCGACTAGCGGCGCGACGACGGCCAGGACGCGGCCCCATTTCGGCTTCTGGCGGCGGCTCATCGCTTGGCCTCCTGGGCCAGGCCCCAGACCGCCAAGGCGATCAGGATCGCGCCCTCCAGCAGGTCGCCGCCGGAGGTCGGGGCCAGCAGATAGGCGTTGCGGCCCGTGAACGGGACCAGCTGCAGATTGGCCAGTGTCATGTACGTCGCCGCGCCGAACACGCACCACAGCGCCAGCAGTCCGGTGGCGCTGCGCGTGTCCAAGACGGCGCGGTTGAGGCTCCAGACCGCGATCGGCGCGGCGGCCAGCAAGGCCAGGAACAGGCCGGTGGCGAGGCGGCCGAACGGTGACATCAGGTGGATGGCGGTCAGGTTGTCGGTGGCCTGGACCGGCTTGAGGGCTGTCAGGTTGGCTGGCGAGAGATAGCCGCGCCCCAGCAGCGAACCGGTGTAGTCCGACAGCTGGGCCGACCAGATCTTGAGGGCCTCCGCCTCGGTGGAGACATCGGCGCCCAGCGCCTCGGGCGCGGCGATCAGGTAGAGGCGCAGCAGGTTCTGGCTGGCCTTGGCCTGTCGGTCCAGCGTCGCCAGGGCCTGTTCGTCGCTGAGGCCGCGCTGCATCTGGGCGGTGTGGCCAAGACGGTCGGCGCCGGCGGCTCCGATGGCGCCGAGGACGGGCAGGGTGACCAACAGGGCCACGGCGGCGACGGCCGGGGTCGCCCACGGCAGGCGCGCCACGCCTCGCCGCCAGGCCAGGACGGCCGCGACGCCGGCGATGGGCAGAAACATCAGGGCGTAGCCGCTGTCGCGCACCGTGAACGGGATCACGAAGGTCGCCGCCGTGAGCAGCGCCCAAAACACGATTGGTCGACCCCAGCCTTCGGGATGAGCTTCCGACGCGGCGAGCAGACGGCCAAAGCCGATCAGGATCAGCGGCGTATAGATGACGCTGATCGCCAGCACGGTCACACCGAAGTCGATCCGCTCCTTCCAGCCGATGGCGCCAACGGCGAGGCGGACCACGAGGACGATGATCAGCAGGAGGACGCCGGCCGACCAGGGCGCGCTCGGCTTGACGTCCCGCTTGAAGCGATCGGCCAGGCCGGCGCGCCAGATGACGGCGAGACCCCAGCCGGCGAGCAGCAGCAGGCACAGCACGCTGAGATGGCGGGTCCAGGCCAGGACGGCGACGGCGGCCAGGGGCGGGGCGAGGTCCAGCGCCAGGTCGCCGGGCTTGCGCGGCTCGCCGGCCCGCGCCCAGGCGAGCAAGGCGGCCGGGACGGCGACATTGGCGATGGCGGCGTCGCCAAGGATCTCGCGCCAATCCAGGGTCGGGTCGGCCTCGGCGGCGGCCAGGCCGATCAGCAACCTGAGGGCCAGCAACAGGTGCAGCAGGCTGACGATCACCCATAGCGCCGGACGGCGGTGGAAGAGCTCGCGGCCGGCCAGCAGCAGGCTGGCGGTCCAGGCCAGGACGATCAGCGCCGCCGGCCAGGGCGTCGACAGTCGGTCCAGCGACAGATGGGCGGTGCGCAGGGCGGGGCCAGCCGCGGGGACGTCCAGCCGGGCGCTGGTGAAGGCGTCGCAGGCTGGCCCTTGCGGCAGGTTCGGCGCGCCGCGCAGGGCGTCAGCGGTCAGTCCGCCGACCGCTGTGGCCTCCAACCCCAGGCGGCGTGGCGATGCGCCGGACGTGCAGTGGCCGACGACCTCGGTGGGCGGAGTGGCGAAGGTGATCTGCGCCTGGCCGTCGCGCTCGGCCAGGATCAGGCTGCGGCGCAGTTGCAGGCGCCCTCGGCGTGCGTCCGGCCCGTCCAGGGCGCCGTCGACGAAGCGGGGTTCGTAGACCTCGACGGATACGCCTGCGCCGAGCGGTATCGGCGCTGGCGGCGTGTAGGCGATGGCCCGTCCGCCTCGGGCGATACGCGCGCCGGGATCGGCCAGGACGATCGACCAGGCCGCCCCGCCAAACCCGCCCTGCTGGAACAGGAAGCTGTGGACCGGCGCGCGCGTCGCGCCCTTGCCGACGCAGAGCCAGCGGTCGCAGTCGGCCAGAACGCCGCCGGCCCTGGCGGTCTCGGGCCGAGGGAAGAAGTCGCGCAGGGGATGGATCGCCTGCAGCGGGGTCCAGTCGTTGACGCCGCCGAACGCCAGCAGGGTCTTGCGTTCCGGCATCGCTGGACCGGCCGTTCCGGGAGAAGGGGAAACTTCGCCGTCGCGCCATGTCGCCGGGACGAACGCCCGCCCGCGCATCACCGCCCAGGCCGCGCCGGCGCGTTCGCAGGGGGCCTGGACGCAGACCGCGGCGCCCTCGGCGAACGGCTGGGCGGCGGGCCAGGACAGGCGTCGGCCTTCACGCACGGCGATCACCGCTTGAGGCGGCGCGGCGTCGGATCCGGCGACCGTCAGCGCTAGCGGCGGGGTGTCGCCGCCGTCCGACAGGTCCGGCTGCACCGTGGCGAAGCCGGCCGGCAGGCGCGACACGACGAGGTCGTCGCGGCTGGCGTCGCCGCCCAGGCTGAGCGGGAACTGACGAACCTCGGCCGTCAGGCGCAGCAGGGAGAGTCGCAGGTCGCCTGTCCGGCCTTGTGCGGTCGCCGTCAACAGGCAACCCACGACCAGGATGGCCGGCGCCGCCACGCCCACGATCAGAGCCGCGACGCGTTGGCCGGACGGTTTGCGCTTCAACGAAGCGGTCTCGGTCGCCACGCGCCAATACGCTAGTCCGAGCGCGAGACAGATCACACTCAGCAGGACGCCACTCATCCGCTGCCGGCCCTTCGCGCTGTCCCGAAGGTTGACCGACCCAACAGCCGCCAATGATCATGGGCGCGCTTCAGTGCGAGCAGGCGCCAGAGCATCAGGCCTAGGGCGAGTACGCTCGCAGCGATCAGGACAGGCCAGCCAAACTGTGGTCCGAGGGCGACGATCACTGGCGACACCGCCGCCACATGTTCGAGGGGCGCGACGCACAGGCCGGTGTCGTTGCGCGTCAGCGCCCGCCGGGCCTCGCGGAAGGCCGGGTCGTCATCCATGCCGGCGCCCTCGCAGAGCTGACGCTTCAGGACCGCGCCTTGCGTGTCGCCAAGGGCCGCGAGGCGCTCGGCGAAGGCGGGCGTCGGAGAAGACCACGGCTCCAATTGCGACAAGCCTAGCCGTTCGATCCACGGCCCGCCGCCCCGGGTCGGCGCAGCGCCGACCGTGGCCGTCCCGAAGCCCGGCGCCAGGCCAAACGCCCAGACCAGCCCGATCACGGCCAGCACGACCACGACGCCACTAGCGACGAGCGAGCCTATGCCGCCACGCCGGCTCACGGGGCCGACTCCGCGATCGGGGCCTCGGCCGACGGACGGCGGCGGAACAGGTTGGCCACCCCGTCCCAGGCGCGCCGCTTCTCGGTATGCTCCTTCAGGCGCAGCAGGGCGCGGATCAGCTCGGTGACCCCGACATGGCTGAGCCGGTAGTTGATGGTCGTCGAGCCCCGCGCCACGCCCTCGAAGGCGGTGGCGAACTGGAAGCTGGCCAAGGCGAACCATTCGTCGATCTGGCGGGCGACCCCCGGGCGAAGGGTGTTGAGCATGGCGAAGGCGTCGGCCTTGCGCGGCTCGCGGCGCAGGACCCGCAGCAGGTGCGCCGCCTGAGGATGACCTTGCAGCAGCCGGCGGATCGGCAGTTGCACCGCGTCCGAGCGATGGGTCAGGTCGTCGCTTTTGGAGAGGACGATGAACATCGGCTTGGTCGGCTTCTTGCGCTCGGCCTCGCGACTGCGGTCGAACACGGCGTAGGCGTCGATCGACGGGTCGAGGTCGGGACCGCCGCGCTCCTCCATCACCACCATCAGTTGGGCCATCAGGCCGACGCCGCTGATATAGTCGCCCAGCTCCTCGTGCTTGGAGGCTAGGCGTTGCAGCGCCTGCTCGACGCCGCCCTCCAGCAGCCGTTTGCGCTCACGGACCAGGGCTTTCAGCTTGCCTTGCGCCTTGGCGTCGCCCGCGTCAGTCGCCTTGCGGGCCTGGGAGATCTGGCGCTTTAGAGCGTCGACCTTGTCGATCAGCGCCTGAGCGGGCGGCAGGGTGGAAACGTTGACGGGCGGCGGCTCGCCGGCTGCCGCGCGTCGCCACAGGATATCGTGGGCGCGCTCCGACAGCAGGGTCTCGTCGGCTGGCAACAGGGTCAGGAAGGCGTGGCCCGTATAGATCAGATGCCGCATCAAGGTGTTGGATTCGCCGAGGAACGAGCCCTCGACCGCGCGCAGGAAGCGCTCACCCGGGATGTCGATGACGTAGAAGTCGTTGGCGCCCTTGCGGAAGCGGTGGGCGGTGAACAGCGTGGTGTTCTCCACGTCGCCCGGTGGGGCGCGGCGGGGATAGCAGGCATAGGCGTCGCCTTCCTGCAGCTCGTACTTCAGGCGGTTCAGGAACCAGGTCTTGCCTGCTGTGGGGAAGCCCAGCAGCACCACGGTGAACACGCCGGACTCGCGGATGCGGCGCAGGGTCTCGACATCGAGCTCGCGGGTGGTCTGGCCGACGATGGGCGCGGTATCAGCGGGATCAGGCTCGGCGAGTTCGAGCTTAGGCGGCGCGAAGGTCGAGGGCTCGGCTGCGGCCGCGGCCGCCTGATCGACCTTCTGCTCGACCAGCGCCCGCAGGCTCTCGCTGACGCCTTCGGGCGCCTGCGGCGCGGCGCTCGGCGTTTCCGGGGGCGAGGTCTCGGGCGGCGTCATGCGGCGCAGCGTGTCGATAACCTCACCCATGGTCACCCCGGCGGCGGGCGTATCCAACGCGCGGGCCTCGGGCGCCTGGACGGCCGGCGTCGCCACGCGGCCTTCGGCCAGGGCGCAATGGGGACAGTCGGCGAAATCCTCGCGCGAGAAGGTGTTGGTGCAGATCTCGCAGTAGATCATCGCGCCGTCCTCCCATCGCTGGCCGCCGCGACCAGGGCCCAGGCGGCGCGGGTGAAGTCCGCCGGGCGGGGCGCGTGGCGCAGGCCAGCGGGGATGGCCCGCGAGGCCAGCTCGGCCGACCGTTCGGGGGTGAAGGTCCTGGCGGCCGCCAGCACCGCCGAGTCCGCGAGGGCGGCGTCGGCGATTGAGGGCGGCTGGCCCAGCAGGGCCGAAAAAGTGACGCGAACCCGGGCGCCGTTCGAAGGCAGGCGCAGGCAATGCTGTCGCAGCAGCGCGCCGGCCAGCCATCGGGTCTCCTCGTTGTCGAGGCGGGTCAGGGCGGTGTCCAGGGCCGCGTCGAGGAAGGTCGGGCCCGCGACGGCCAGATCGTCCGCGAAATCCGGGTCCGCCGCCAGCTTCTCCGCCCACAGGCGCACGACCTGCGAGAGATCGAGCTGGCGGGCGGCGTCGCCCAGCCAGGCCGCGACCTCGGGCTTGGCCACCACCGCGTCGAGTCCGCGCAGAGCGCCCAGGGCCTTGGCGTCCGCGCCGTCGGTGAGCCCGCGTACATAGAAGGCTGCGCCTTGCGCGTCGGCGACCGCGACCAGGGCGTCGAAGGTTTCGGACACGCCTGCGCGCAAGGCCGCGCTCGCGGTGTCCGCGCCGCCGGCGTGGCGCATCACCGCGCGCAGCAGTGCGACCATCTCCGCCGGCGTCAGCGCGGCGCAGGCGCTGGCGATCTCCTCGAACATCACGTCGTCGGCGGGGAGGCGCGCCTTGTCTTGCGACCACTGGGCCGAGCGCAGCGCAGCGGCGGCCGGCTCTCGCTCGGCGATGGCGGCCAGTTTCAGCCAGGCCTTCCAGGCCAGCGGCGGTTCGGCGGTGGTCTTCAGCGACGAGAGCTCGTGCGTGGCCTGGAACGCCGCGGGGCTTTCGGCGGAGGCGTGGGTCACCAGCCTGAAGATGCGCGCCGGATCGAGGTCGCCGGCCGGCGCGATCAGGCTGGTGCTGGCCCAGCCGGTCAGTCGGGCGCGCTGGCTGGGCGGCTCGATGCTTTCGACCAGGGCGCCGAGCACGGCCTCGGGGTCCTCGTCGTCCACGTCGACGGCGACGTCGTTCCAACCGACGCGCAGCGCGGCCAACGGGCGGGCGGCGGCGGGCGTCAGGCTCTCTGGTGAGACCGTGAGCGGTTCCAGGCCGAAGGCGGCGTCTTCCGGCTCGGGCAGCAGGGCCAGCAGGCGTGGGGAGGCCCACGTGATCGCGTCCAGCAGGGCGGCGTCGACGATCAGCAGATGGGCGACGGCCACCGGGCCAAGCTCGCCTTCGCCCAGGTGACGGGCCCGAACGATGGCGAAGGCCGAACCGTCGGCGGCCAGCGGCAGCATGGCGACGAACCGCTGGCGGCGCAGCATGGCCCAGCCGGCCAACGAGAGGGCGAAGTCGGCGAGCCGCGCCTGCTGCTCGGACGTCAGGCGCGGGCCGGCGTAGCGACGCAGGCCGTAGTTGCGGCCCTGGGCCTTGGGGCCGATGACGGCGGTCGGAACCAGTCGCCTTGTGGAAGCGCCGGCGGTCATGGCTTCGGCGTCGCCGTCTGGCCGGTCGGCTGCACGGCCGGCGGAGCAGCCGCGGCGCCGACGGGCTGGCTCGAGCGCGGGGCCGCCTCGTCATGGGCTGGAGCAGGGCGGCCCAGGTCGCGCGTCGGCGATCTTGAGGCGGGCTTGGCGGCCGGTGGCGACGAGAGCTGGGGACGGGGCGAGGGCTCCGGCGCGGCGACGACAGGCGGGGCGGCCGTTCGGGCGGCCCCATCGGCGTCCGGCGCGATCGGTGCGATCGGCGCGGCGGAAGCGGTCGGCGAGGGCGGAAGAGTGTCCTGTGTTCGTCCAGCCTGCAGGCCAAGGAGGTAGCCTAGACCAAGCAGAGCCAACGCGATGATCGCCATGAGCGCTATGCCCCAGTGCGGGACACCCCAGAGGCCCTTAGCCCTGGCGCGTTGTTCGAGCGCCTCGGCGATCCGGTCGGCGGCGTCGGAGGCGAGGACCTGGTGCTGTTCGGCGACCGCGGCGCGAGCGGATTCGCTGACCGCACGGGTCAGGGCGGTGGAAAGCGGCCCGTCAGGATCCTCCTTCACCGACTTGCCGGCCCATTCGAGGATCAGGACCGCAAGTTCGCGCCGCAGAAGTTCGACGTCTGGAAAATGGCCGTCCGCCATTGCTGGGTCCTCGCTCGCCATCCGGCCGAACCCCAGCATTCCCCGACCAACATGAAGCGCGCCTGAACGAGCTTGGCCTTGGCGGCGTTCAGCGGCCCTGAGCGGCGCTCTCGTGGGCGTAGACCCCCAGCAAGACGCCCACGAAACCACCGGCCTTCTTGGTCGAGAGGATCGAGCCGTCCTCGTCCGCCTTCAGGGTCTTCCACTGCCCGGCGGTCAGGGCGTACGAGAAGTCGTAGGCGCCGCCCCGCGCGGTGACTTTCAGCCAGACGGGCGCATCGGCCTTCAGCGTCACCGGCGCGCTCGCGACCTTTATGCCCCCTTCCGGGTCGCTGGATCCGGCCCGGCGCTCGAGCACGATCTGGTCCTGTCCCTGGTCATTTCGCTCCAGGCCCAGGAAGAAGAAGTTGTCGTCGTTCTGCACCGCGACCATGCCGGCCTTGTCGCCGGCCTTGGTGGGCGCAAAGCGCATCTCCGTCGAGGCGCTGGCGTCGAGATGCTGCTGGCGCCGTCCCCAGAACGAGGGCTGGGTCATGCCGCCGATGGTCTCGGGCCGCGCGGTCAGGATCAGCTTTCCGCCGTCCAGCCGCCACCAGCGTTGCTGCGGAATTCGCATGGTCACCCAGTTGAGCGGCAGGCTCTTGCCGTCGAATTCGTCGCGAACCTTGAAGGCGCCCGCCGTCGGCGGCGGCTTGGGCGTCGTCGCCGGCAGGTCCGGCCTGGAATGGACATAGGGAATGGTCTTGCCGTTCTCGAGGATGATCGGCCAGCCGTCCTTCCATTCCACAGGCAGGAGGAAGGTCTCCCGGCCGGTGTTGTACAGGTCGTCGCCATAGGGGCGCACCGCCAGGAAGGTCGCCCACCACTTGCCGTCCGGGGTGTCGACCAGGTTGGCGTGACCGGCCGAGGTGATCGGCAGAGGGCGGTCCTTGGGCAGGCCACGCTGGGTCAGGATCGGATTGTTCGCGTAGGGAACGTATGGCCCCCAGGCGCTCCTGGAGCGCAGCGCGACCTGGCTGTGGCCTTCGGCCGTGCCGCCCTCGGCCGCGATCAGATAGTACCAGCCGTCCTTCTTCAGGATGTGAGGGCCTTCAGGCCAGATGGGCTTGGCGGCGGGGTTGACGCCCTTGTCCAGCAGCAGCTTGAGCTCGCCGACGGTCTTGCCCGACTTGATGTCATAGGCGATCGCCCAGATGGCGCGGTGGCCGCTGTACTCGGCTGGGCCGGGCGGCTCGCCGTTGAAGACGATCAGGGCGCTGCCGTCGTCGTCGAAGAAGAGATAGGGATCGATGCCCTGGACCGTCGGCAACCAGACCGGGTCCGACCAGGGGCCCTTGGGGTCCTTGGTCGTGATCAGGAAGTTGCCCTTGCAGTCGACGCAGGTGTTGAGGAGGTAGAACGTCCCGTCGTGGTGGCTCAGCGTCGGGGCGAACACCGCGCGCGACAGGCCAAGGCGTCCGAAGTCCAGCATGCCTGGGCGGTCGATGGCGTTGCCGATCTGCTTCCAGTTCACGAGGTCGGTCGAGTGGAAGATCGGCAGCCCCGGGAACCAGGCGAAGGTCGAGCTGACGAAGTAGAAGTCCTTGCCGACGCGCATGACCGCCGGGTCGGGATAGGTCCCCTTGAGGATTGGATTGGCGTACTGGCCCTCGGTCGGCCTGAAGGCCGCATCCGAGGGATCGGCGCCTTCGTAGTCAAACCATTCGAATGCGGCTGTCGGCGCTGGGCTAGAGGTCGGCTTACCGGTCTGCGCGTCCGCGGGTGGGGCCAGGATGCAAACGAGGCAAAGGATCAGTCCATAGAGCGACTGGCGCGACCGAAGGCTAGGCCAGGCTTGGGCAGGCATGGCGTCTCTCTCCTCGCTGCGCACAGCACTTTTCCGGGGGCGAGGCTCGGCTAGCGCGCGACTGGGCGCAGGCCCTGGATCAGAGCTTGCGCTGCAATCACCGCCTGGGTGCGGTTATTGACGTTGAGCTTGCGCATCACGGCGGTCATGTGGGCCTTGACCGTGGCCTCGGCGATGCCGAGGTCGTAGGCGATCTGTTTGTTGAGCCGCCCCAGATTGACGCCTTCCAGAACCTTCATCTGGGTTGGCGTCAGCGCGCCAAGACCCGTTCCCATGTCCTGGTCGTCGGCGCGAATGTCCATCGTGGTCATACGTGAACCCCTCTGTCTCTTCCCTGCGTCCTCCGTTCGCGGAGGTGCGAGCGTCCGGGTTTCTCACTGCCGACCTGAGTCGGCGGGTCCGGTTCGCTGATTTCAGATGTTAGCGTTA
This sequence comes from Pseudomonadota bacterium, assembly GCA_023445955.1. Classification (GTDB taxonomy): domain Bacteria; phylum Pseudomonadota; class Alphaproteobacteria; order Caulobacterales; family Caulobacteraceae; genus Caulobacter. Next base: position 740 of record JAEXJH010000348.1, on the reverse strand, counting down.
TCTGTTGGACCAATTCAAGACGGATAAACGATGTGAGCGTGAACATCGTCGTCGTGTCGCAATATTCTTACAACCTGTCATACAGGTTTGGTGCGATTTACGGTGGTGAGGCGCTAGGATTGGCCTCGCAGCGCGAATGGTCCGATGCTGGGGTCAGCGAAGGGGAGAGCGATGAGCGAAGGCCGCCTGGCGGATCGCGCCTATACGGGCATCGTCGAGATGATCAACGGCGATGGCCTGGAGGTGGGCGATCGCCTGCCGTCCGAGGCGCGTCTGGCCGAAATCTTCGGCATGTCGCGGACCGTGGTGCGCGAAGCCCTGGTGCGGCTGGCCGCCGACAGCATCACCGAGGCGCGGCGCGGGGCGGGCTCGTTCATCAAGAACCGGCCGTCCGACAAGCTGGGCGCCTACATGCCGCTGTCGGAGCTGCCCTCGACCATGGGCAGCTACGAGGTGCGGTTCGTGCTCGAAGCCGAGGCCGCACGGCTGGCGGCGTTGCGGCGCTCTGTCGAGGAGATGGCCAGCATCGAGGCGGCGCTGTCGGCGCTGCGTACGGCCCTGATGTCCAGCGCCCCGGCCCATGTCGAGGACATGGAGCTGCATCGCCAGATCGTGCTGGCGACGGCCAACCCCGCTTTCCTGGTCGCTTTCGAGGCGCTCGAGGCCGATGTCGATCGCATCATGCGGGCCGGGGTCGACATCTCGCGCTCGCGGCCGCCGGCGGCCGTCGCCGAGCTGGT
>JAEXJH010000347.1 GCA_023445955.1 Pseudomonadota bacterium | reverse complement strand
GTCCAGGCCGGCCATCAGCAGGGCGACGAAGGTCAGATAGGGGTTGCCCATCGGGTCGGGGAAGCGGGCTTCCAGGCGCTTGGCCTTCGGCGAGTCGACGTGCGGGATGCGGATCGAGGCCGAACGGTTGCGCGAGCTGTAAGCCAGCTTCACCGGGGCTTCGTAGCCGGGCACCAGGCGCTTGTACGAGTTCGTCGTCGAGTTCGAGAACGCGTTGATCGCCTTGGCGTGCTTGATGATGCCGCCGATGTAGTACAGGCAGTCCTGCGACAGGCCGGCGTACTTGTCACCGGCGAACAGCGGCTTGCCGTCCTGCCAGATCGACTGGTGCACGTGCATGCCCGAGCCGTTATCGGCGAACATCGGCTTGGCCATGAAGGTGGCCGTCTTGCCGTAGGCCGCCGCGACGTTGTGGATGACGTACTTGTAGAGCTGCATCCGGTCGGCCATGACGACCATGGTGTCGAACTTCAGGCCGAGTTCGTGCTGGGCCGGGGCCACCTCGTGGTGGTGCTTTTCCGGCTTCATGCCCAGCTCGCCCATGACGGCCAGCATTTCGCCGCGCAGGTCCTGAGCCGAGTCGACCGGGTTCACCGGGAAGTAGCCGCCCTTCGGGCCAGGGCGGTGGCCCATGTTGCCTTCCGGATATTCCTTGGCCGAGTTGGTCGGCAGTTCGCTCGAGTCGTACGAGTAGCCGGTGTTGTTCGGCGCGGTCGACCAGCGGACGTCGTCGAAGATGAAGAACTCGGCTTCCGGGCCGAAGTAGACGGTGTCGCCCACGCCAGCCGACTTCACGTAGTTCAGCGCGGCCTTGGCGATCGAGCGCGGGTCGCGGTTGTAGGGGGTGCCGTCGTCCGGGTTCACGACGTCGCAGAACAGGGCCAGCGTGGTCTGCTGGTAGAACGGATCGATGATGGCGCTCGACAGGTCCGGGCGCAGCTTCATGTCCGACTCGTTGATGGCCTTCCAGCCGGCGATCGACGAGCCGTCGAACATGGTGCCGTCATTCAGGAAGTCGTCGTCGACCAGGTCGATGTCGAACGTGACGTGCTGCAGCTTGCCGCGCACGTCGGTGAAGCGGACGTCGACGTACTTGACGTCTTTTTCCTTGATCAGGTTCAGGATGTCCTTGGCGGTGCTCATTCAGTATCCCCTGTCTTGAGCGCTTAAGCGTGTTGACGGTCAGGCCTTAAACCGCGGCCGGGCCAGTTTCTCCGGTTCGGATGCGGACCACTTCCGCGATCTCCGAGACGAAAATCTTGCCGTCGCCGATGCGGCCCGTACGGGCGGCGCGGGTGATGGCGTCCAGAGCGGGTTCCAGTTGGCTGTCCTCGACGACGACCTCCACCTTGATTTTGGGGAGGAAGTCCACGACGTACTCGGCGCCGCGATAGAGCTCGGTATGGCCCTTCTGCCGGCCATAGCCCTTGGCTTCCAGCACGGTCATCCCCTGGACGCCCATGTCCTGCAGGGCCTCCTTCACCTCATCCAGCTTGAACGGCTTGATGACGGCTTCGATCTTCTTCATCGGTTCCACTTTCGGGCCCGGGCGGCGAACCACCTTCACTGAGCGGGCAACCATCACGCTGATTGGAGCGCTGCAAGCGAGCGCCGCCGACATTTATGACCGTTTGGTTGTCGCGCGGGCATGTGTTCGAATTTTGGGCGCCTGGCGCCTTTTAAATGTACATTTCTGGAAACGCCGTCAAATGGCCTTGCGACCTGTCGTTTCGCGCCTACGATCGCGCCCAACGATCGTTTGAATGGGGGCGGAAATGCGCGACGACACACCGGTTTTGATCGGCGCGGGCCAATTCACGTATCGGGGAGACGCGGGAAATTCACCATCCCCGCTCGAATTGCTGAAAGTTGCGGCGGAAAGAGCGGTTCTCGATGCGGGGCTGAAAGGGTCGGTTCTTGCCGATCTGGACGCTTTGGCGGTCGTGGCGTTCAGCATCGACGCGCCGGGCGGACTTTCGAAGCTGCCGCTGCCCAGGCTGGCCGATCCGCCGGCCTCGCTGGCCCGGGCCGTTTCGGCCTCGCCGCGCTGGAGCGTCTACACCGAGACCGGCGGCAACAGCCCGCAGCAGGCGGTCAATGTGGTCTGCGAGCGGATCGCCAAGGGCGAGTCCGATTTCGCCCTGGTCACCGGGGCCGAGTTCCTGGGCTCCTTGATGAAGCGGATGAAGGGCGGCCTGGGCTTCGAGGGCTGGGGCGACGACATCACCAGCACGCCGCAGCGGATCGGCGATCCGCGCCCGGGCGTAACTCGGCAGGAGGGCGCGCACGGTCTCGGCTATCCGGTGAACACCTATCCGTTGTTCGAGAATGCGCTGCGAGCGCGGGACGGGCTGTCGCTCGACGATCACCAGAAACAGCTGGGCGCGTTCTTCGCGCCCTTCACCCAGGTCGCCGCCGCCAACCCGTACGCCTGGTTCCCGATCGAGCGCTCGGCCGAGGAATTGGTGACGGTGACCGACCGTAATCGGATGGTTGGCTATCCGTACCCGAAGTACCTGAACGCCATCATGGAGGTCGACCAGTCGGCGGCCGTCCTGATCGCCAGCGTCCGCAAGGCGCGTGAGCTAGGCGTGCCGCAGGACCAGTGGGTGTTCCTGCACGGCTGCGCCGACGCCTCGGATCTCTGGTATCCGCTGGACCGCCAAGACTACCACTCCAGCCCCGCCATGCGCTTGACCGGCGAGCGGGCATTGGAGATGGCCGGGATTGGCGTCGAGGACCTGGAGGTCATCGACCTCTATTCCTGCTTCCCGTCGGCGGTGCGGATCGGGGCTGAGGAGATCGGCCTGGCGCTGGACGACCCGCGAGGCCTGACGATCACCGGCGGCCTGCCGTACTTCGGCGGGCCCGGGAACAACTACGCCCTGCACGCCATCGCCGAGATGGTCGGAAAGCTGCGCGAGCGGCCCGGCGCCTATGGCCTGTCGACCGCCAACGGCTGGTTCCTGACCAAGCAGTCGGTCGGCATCTATTCGACCAAGCCCGTCGAGGGAAAATGGGAGCGCCAGCCGCCGTCGGTGCTGCAGGCCCGGATCGACGCGCTGCCGCATCCGGAGATCGTGGAGAAGCCGGAGGGGAGAGCGACGATCGAGACCTATACCGTCGTCCACGGCCGCGAGGGCGTGCGGATGGGCATCGTCATCGGCCGCGACGACCAGAACCGCCGCTTCGTCGCCCAGACGCCGGACGATCCGGAGGTGCTGCGCGATCTTGAGAGCCGCGAGGGCGTGGGACGCACTGGCGTCGTCGGCCCGCATCCGGACGGCGTCCGCAACCTCTTCGTCCCGGATTGAGCGCCATGACCGTTGTTTACGTGATCCGCCACGGCAAGCCTGCTGCGACCTGGGGCGGGGCGGACGAGGATCCCGGCCTCGACATGACCGGCCATGCCCAGGCCAAAGTCGCCGCGGATGAGATCCTGGCCCTGCCGCAGCGGCCGACCTACGTCGTGTCCTCACCGTTGCGGCGCTGCCGCGAGACCGCCGAGCCGCTGGCCAAGGCGCTGGGCGTCGACCTGGTCATCGATCCGCGCGTCGGCGAAATTCCGACTCCGGTGACGCTGTCGGCCGAAGAGCGTCCCGCCTGGCTGAAGCAGGTGTTCGAGGGGCGCTGGGACGAGATCGAGGGCGACCTCGACTATGT
>JAEXJH010000346.1 GCA_023445955.1 Pseudomonadota bacterium | reverse complement strand
CAGCAGCATCCTCAGGATGTCCGCCCGGCCGAACTGGGTGGCGAAGGCTAGCGCCAAGTGACGTTCGGCCGCCGAGGCGCGGGCCACAAGATCCTCGGCCTCCGCCAGGCCCAGGGCCGCCGCCGTTGGCAAGGTCAGCGGCGCGCCTAGCCGCAGCAGGGCCTCGACCGCTGCGAACTCCCCGTGGGCCAGGGCGCCGTTCAGCGCCGCCGCCGGCTCGCCGCCGTGCGCGACCAGAAGCGCGATCAGCGCGACTTGGACGCCAGCCTCGCGGGCGACCCGGCCCGAGGCGACCAGGCCCAGGGTCTCGTCGATGTCGGCCTTTGCGGTTCCTGCCTCGATGATGACCCGCGCGATCTCCAGGACGTTCGCCGGAAGGCGCTCGTTGCGGATCGGGTTCTCGGCGACGAAGGCCAGCAAGGCGGGCGCGCGGAAATAGGCCGGCGCTGCGAGGGCCGCGCGTCGCGTCGGCAGGTCCGGATGGGCGGCCAGCAGCGCCTTCAGCATGTCGAGGTCGCCGTCATCGGCCGCTTCGACGGCGCGTCGCAGGACGGGATCCTCGATCTGGTCGGCAAGCGTGGACATGAAAGCCTCCTCCCGGAGATCAGGCCTCCGCCGCGCGCGTCCCTTCGTCGTCGACCTGGGCGGCCATGTCCAGCGCCGCGGCGATGCCCTCGAACAGCCCGGCCACGGTGATCGGCTTGGCCAGGTGCAGGTCGGCGCCGGCCTCCAGGCACGCCTCGACCTGGTGCGGCATGGCGTTGGCGGTCAGCGACAGGATCGGGATGCGCTTCTGGCCCCGATCCCGCTCGCGCTGGCGGATCGCCCGGATCGCCGTCAGCCCGTCCATGACCGGCATCTGGGTGTCCATCAGCACCACGTCGAACGGCTGGCTATCGAAGGCCGCCATGGCCAAGGCGCCGTTCTCGACCACGACGAGGTCGGCCGTCTCGCCCAGCATCAGCTCGACCACGCGCTGGTTGGTCGGATGGTCTTCGGCCAGCAGCACGCGCAGGCGCTGCGACGGCGCAGACGGAACACGTCGCGCGGGAGCGGGGACCTCGGCCTCCGCCGGCTGCAGGCCTGCGGTGAAGCGGAAGCGCGCGCCTTCGCCCGGCGCGGAGTCGCAGGTGATGTCGCCGCCCATCAGCCGGGCGAACCGCAGGGCGATCGACAGGCCCAGGCCCGACCCGCCGTAGCGCCGGGTGATCGAGCCGTCGCCCTGGACGAAGCGCTCGAACAGGCTGTCGCGGACCTCGGGGGCGAAGCCGGCGCCGGAATCTTCGACCTCGATGTCCAGCAGGATGGCGCCGTCCTCGGTCTCGTGTGTCGCGGCCCGCACGGCGACCGAACCCTCGCCCGTGAACTTCACCGCGTTGCTGATCAGGTTGTTGACGATCTGGCCGATCTTCAGGGCGTCGCCGACCGCGCGGTCTTGGAAGCCGTCGGCAAAGTGCAGCGAGAAGGCGAGGCCCTTCTGGTGGGCCAGGCCCTCGAAGGTGGCGGCCGAGGCGATCAGGTCCGCGCGCAGGCCGAACGGCGCAGGCTCCAGCTCGACCTCGCCGGCCTCGACCTTGGCCAAATCCAGAATACCGCTAAGCAGGGCGTTCAGCACCTGGCCCGAGCCCAGGATCACGTCCATCATCTCGCGCTGACGCGGGGTCAGCTCGGTCTGCGCCAGGACCTGGGCCATGCCCAGGACGCCGTTCAGCGGCGTGCGGATCTCGTGGCTCATATTGGCCAGGAACTCCGACTTGGCGATGCTGGCGGCCTGGGCGCGCTGCACGGCGGCCTCCAGGGCGGCGGCCGAGTTCTTCCGTTCGGTGATGTCCTCGCTGATGATCAGCAGCAGCTTCTCGTCGCCCTCGCCGGGGATGGCGATCTTCTTGGTCTGCAGCCAGCGGTCGCCGTTGTGCGGGGTCTTCAGCGGCTCCTCGTCGATGACCCAGACCCGGTCGCTGTCCAGCACCTTGCGATCCATCTCGGCGAAGAAGGCGGCTTGGTCGGGCGGGAAGAAGTCGGCGTCGTTGCGGCCCAGCAAGGCCTCGCGCGGCACGCCCAGCAGCTCCTCGCCGGCCTTGTTGACCAGCACGAAGCGGCCGTCACGGCCGTTCTTGACCACCAGCATGGCCGGCACGCTCTCGACCACGGCGTCGAGGAAGGCGCGCGAGTGCAGGGCGGTGGTCGGATGGGAGGTGTCGGGGCGGTCGTGGTCGTCTGAAGCCATGCGCGGCGTCGGCGTCCCTGTAAGCCAGATACGAAACCCGTTCTGAGGGTGACGGAGCGCCGGTGACAAGCGTTGCAGAGGCCAGTTTCGCCGAGCGGGACAATAGGACGCATCGGTTCTGACGTCCGCAAACGGTTGCGGACCGCCCTAGTTGAATCAGCGCCCCAGTCGCGCCAGCAGGTCGTCGCGATAGGTGCGGCTGGTCACCACCTCGGCCCCGCTGTCCAGGATCAGCCGCCACGAGCCGTCCGACAGCGGCTGGGTCTCGCGCACGCGGGCCAGGTTGACCAGCGTCGAGCGGTGGCAGCGGGCGAAGACGCGCGGGTCCAGCCATCCCTCCAGGCTCTGCAGGGTGGCGCGCAGCAGGCCCTCGCGGCCGGCCCAGTGGACGACGACATAGTTGTCGGCCCCGCCGAACCATTCGATCTCGTCCAGGG
>JAEXJH010000345.1 GCA_023445955.1 Pseudomonadota bacterium | reverse complement strand
CGCAAGGGACGGCCGTCGACGGCGCGTCGTTCGGCGGGATCTCGGGCGTCGACTACGACCGACGCACCGGCGAGTGGCTGATGATCTCCGACGATCGGTCGGACAAGGCCCGGTTCTTCGTCGGGCGGCTGGACAACAACGGCCTGCGCCCGACCCGCCAGGTCCGGCTGAGGCCCGAGGCCGGCGAGCGGCCGGACGCCGAGGCGCTGCGCATCGACCCGCTGAATGGCGACCTGCTCTGGACCACCGAGGGCGACGCGCCGCGCGGCTTCGACCCGGCCTTGCGCCGCATGGGCCGAGACGGCGTGGGGAAGGGGACGATCCCGACGCCGTTCAGCTTCAAGGGTGGCGCGCGACCGAACCTGACCCTGGAGGGCCTGAGCTTCTCACCCGACGGCCGTTGGCTGTGGCTGGCCATGGAGGCCCCGCGAATTCAAGACGGCCCGGTCAGCAGCGTGGCGGCTGGAGGGCTGACGCGGATCACTAAGTTGGATCGCGACGGCAAGATTCTGGCCCAGTACGCCTACCGTCTCGACCCGGTCCAGGCCGCGACCGCCAAGCGCAGCGACAACGGAATCAGCGAGATCCTGGCGCTGGATGCGCACCGCCTGCTGGTGCTGGAGCGCTCCGGCGTCGAGGACGCCGCCGGGCGCTTTGCCTATCACTGCCGGCTCTATGTCGTGGGCATGCGAAAGCCGCTGGAGAAGCGCCTGGTGCTGAACTTCGATCGACTGACCGGCGTGCCGACCAGCAATCTGGAAGCCATGGCCTGGGGTCCTGAGCGCGACGGTCGGCGGACCCTGGTGCTGATGTCCGACGACAATTTCGATCCGGCCGCGCCGACCCGGGTGGTGATCCTCGGCGTGCGCTGAAATCTCCAGCAAGGCCGTACAAAAATCCGGTCTCCATTGCTGGTCGCCAGGCACGGCCGGGCGTAAGCCGACGGCATGATCGTCAAAGCCAAGCCGGGACTACGCGAGGTTCTCTTCACCCTGCACGGGTCGATCGTGCCGCGCATCATCGGGCGGCTGCTGGTGCTGGCCGGGCTGTCGGTGGCGGCGGTGCTGCTGGCGCGGGTGAAGCCCAGCGCCTTCGCCCACCTGGCCGCGACGCCGTTCACGGTGATGGGCCTGGCGCTGTCGATCTTCATCAGCTTCCGGAATAACGCGTGCTACGACCGCTGGTGGGAGGGGCGCAAGCTGTGGGGCCAGCTGCTGGTCACCGCCCGCGCCATCGCGCGCCAGCTGGGCGGCCTGCCGGTCGAGACGCGCGCCCCGGTGCTGCTGGGCGTCGCCGCCTTCACCCAAAGCCTGGCCGCCCGTCTGCGGGACCAGGACGAGGTCACGCCGCTGGCGGCCTGGCGCTCCGACGTCGACTGGCGCGCCGCGCCCAACCCGACCGATCTCGCTCTAGCGCAGATCGCCCGCGCCGCCGAAGGGCTGGCGGGGCTCGACACCGTGGGTCACGCCTTGCTGCAGACCCGACTGCATGAGCTAGGGACCGTCCAGGCCGGTTGCGAGCGGATCAAGGGCACGCCGCTGCCGTTCGCCTACTGGCTGCTGCTGCACCGCACGGCGCTGGCCTTCTGCATGCTGCTGCCCTTCGCCCTGGCCTCATCGCTGGGGTGGTGGACGCCGCTGCTGACCATCATCGTCGGCTACACCTTCTTCGGCCTCGACGCCCTGGGCGACGAGCTGGAGGACCCGTTCGGCTCGGACCTCAACGACCTGCCGCTGGACGCGCTGAGCCGGACGGTCGAGCGCGAGATGCTGTTCGCAGCCGGGCGCGAGATCCTGCCGCCGGCCTTGGCGCCGCAGCGCGACGTGTTGACCTGATCACCAGTCGCCGTTGATCGCCTCCCAGACGGCCAGGGCCGCCGGGTCGCAGAAGGCCTCGTCGGCGCCGGCCAGCACGTGGCGCAGGCCGATCTCCAGGTTGTCGAGGTCCAGCGGCGCCGTGCGGTCGGCGCGGTTGGTAGCCATGTCCAGCGTGTCGACGAACAACTGCGCCACCCGCACGCCCAGCGGCGCGCACCAGGCCCGGTTCAGCTGCGCCGCCGCCAGGGCCGCGCGGTGGGCGGCGTCGGTCTCGTCGCCGAAAGGCGGTAGGGCGCTGAGCGACAACGGGTGGACGATCAGGCCGCACCGAGGGGCGAACGCCGCCGCAACCTCCAGGATCTCGGCGACGAAGGCCCGGCTCTCCGCCAGCCCGCCGCCCTCGATCCAAGGCGGCAGGACCAGCATCGCCGGGGCGTCGCTCTTACCAACCTTGCGGCCGATCAAGGTCAGCGCTTCGTGGGCCGCTTGGCCGAACGCTGTGTCGGGCGACAGGACGAGGGCGCTGAGATCGCTCATGGCTGGCTTTATCCGACCGCGCCCGATCGGCCGCCATTCCACAGGGGTTTGGCCGGGCCGACCGGATCGGCGAGCGGATTAACCCCTCGGTATCGGTCGCCGCGCCCCTCAGGACCGACCCCATACTTTGATGTGATAGCGGCGTTCGCCGAGCGACCACATCTGTCGGCCTGGATCGCGATATTCCGTGCTCCGACGGACCTCTGACGATGATCAACCGGATCGAACTGAAGACGCCCTGGCCCGGCCACAGGCCCGCCCGCTGGCTGTCGGCCGCCGCCGTGGCCGGGCTGGTCGCGGGGATCTTCGTCCAGAACAGCGCGCCCTCGGCACCGCTGACCTTGCTCTACGCCTTGGGTCCGGTCGTGGCGTCGATCGGCCTGCCGGCGCTCGCCCTGCTGGCTGTGGCGCTGCTCTGCGCCGTGCTGGCCGCCAGCCAGGCGCCGGACGTCTCGGTGCTGTCCTGGAGCCTGCTGGCGATCACCGCCACGACCGCCATCGCGCTGCGCCAGACCTGGGCGGCCAAGGTCGTGTGCGAAGCCGGTCGCCGCTGGCGGGCGCTGTTCAACAATGTCGGCGTCATGCTGTGGGTGAAGGACTATTCGGCGGTGAAGACCGCGCTGGACGCGCTGCGCGCCCAGGGCGTCACCGACCTGTCGGGCTATATCGCCCAGCATCCGGACTTCCCGGCGCGGATGGCCCAGCGGATCGAGATCATCGACGTCAATCCGGCGACCCTGGCCCTGTTCGGCGCGTCGTCGAAGGCCCAGTTCCTGGAGCATCACCGGGACGTCCTGACCTGCGACGCCGGTCCGTTCCAACGCGTGCTGGAGACGATCTGGACCGGCGGAACCCATTGGAGCGCCGAGGCGCAGATGCGCCGCCTGGACGGGACGATGATCCCGGTCTCGTACGCGATCACTTTCTCGCCCGAGCGCCCGGCGCTGGACCGGGTGGTGATTGGCATCACCGACCTGTCGGCCCTGCACCGGACCCAGGAGGACCTGTCTGATTCCCGCCGCGCCCTGGCTCACGC
>JAEXJH010000344.1 GCA_023445955.1 Pseudomonadota bacterium | reverse complement strand
CACCAGCTCGGGCGCCCAGGGCCTCAGCGCCTTCAGCCTGCGCGGCCTTGGCGCCATCCGCACCCTGACCCTGCTGGACGGCCAGCGCGTCACCCCGGCCAACATCACCGGCATCACCGACGTCAGCCAGTTTCCGCAGCTTCTGATCAAGCGCGTCGATGTCGTGACCGGCGGCGCCTCGGCATCGTACGGCTCGGACGCCGTCGGCGGCGTGGTCAACTTCGTCACCGACAAGACCTTCGAGGGCTTCAAGGCCCGTCTGGAAGGCGGCGAGAGCAAGTATCACGACAACGACACCGTCGTGGCCCAGTTCGCCGGCGGCAAGTCGTTCTTCGACGGTCGCCTGCGCGTGATCGGCAGCGTCGAATATAACCGCGAAGCTGGCGTCCTGGCCGGCGACTTCGGCCTGAACCAGGCTGGCGGTCGCGACTGGTTCGCCTCGCCCGCCATCCAGGTGCGCCCGATCGGTTCGACCACCGACGGTCTGCCGCAGTACCGCGTCATCAAGGGCGCTCAGCAGATCCAGTACGCCAAGTACGGCCTGATCACGAATGGTCCGCTGCAAGGCATCGCCTTCGGGGCCAACGGCGCGCCGCGTCAGTTCCAGTATGGCTCGAACGGCGTCGCCACCGGCACGGGCGCGGTGACCAACTGCTTCAGCCCGTTCTGCGTGGGCGGCGACCTGTCGGGCATCATCGGCGCCTCGCCGACCCTCGCCGCACGGGTCAAGCGCAAGGTCGCCTATGGCCGCGTCAGCTTCCAGGTCACGCCCAACGACGAGATCTACGTCACCGCCAACCTCGCCGACGCCTACTCGCTGAACCAGCCCAATACGGGCGAGGAAAAGACGGGCCTGACCATCCAGTGCGAGAACCCGTTTGTTCCCGCCGCGATCAAGGCCTCGTGCGCCACCGCCGGCATCACCAGCTTCGCGTTCGGCACCAGCAACGGCGGCTTTGGCCCCATCGACGTCAACATCAAGCGCGAACAGGCCCGCTTCGTTCTGGGCGCGTCGGGTGAGCACAATGTGTTCGGCACGGACTGGAAGTACGACGCCTATTACGCGTTCGGCACGAACCGGATCAAACTGGACGTCGACAACATCTCGGTGACCTCGCGCTACAACGCTGCGATCGACGCCATCGCCGGCCCGAACGGCATCGCGATCTGCCGCGATCCGGTCGCCCGCGCCAATGGCTGCGTGCCGCTGAACGTCATCGGCCAGGTCGCCCTGGACCCGGCCGCCCTGGCCTATGTCCTGCCGGCCAATGGTCCGTTCCAGCGCTCCAAGCAGATCGAAAGCGTCGCCAGCTTCAACGTCACGGGCGAGCCGCTGTCGACCTGGGCCGGCCCGGTGGCCATCGCCGCCGGCGCCGAGTGGCGTGAGGAAGACTACCGCACGATCACCGACCCGTACGGCGACGGCCTGACCGCCACCGCCCAATACGACGCCGCCTATCCGGCCGATCCGCTGGTCCGCACGACCGGCAACAACTGGTACGCCGGCAACTATCACAGCGGCCACGGCTACTATCACGTGGTCGAAGGCTATCTCGAAGCCAACGTGCCGGTGCTGAAGTCCGACACGCTGGGCGAGGCCAACATCAACGGCGCGGTCCGCCAGACCAAGTACAGCACGTCGGGCAATGTCACCGCCTGGAAGATCGGCGGCGCCTGGAAGACCCCGATCGAGGGCCTGCGCTTCCGCGCCGTGACCTCGCGCGACATCCGCGCGCCGAACCTGTCGGAACTGTTCGCCCCGCCGGTCGTGACCAACGCCACGGTCCTCTATCGCGGCGCGGCGACCAACGTCCTGCTGTCGACGGTCGGCAACTCGAACCTGCGTCCGGAAACGGCCCGCAACACCGAGGTCGGCGTCGTGCTGGCCGAGCCGAAGTTCCTGCCAGGCTTCAGCCTGTCGGTCGACTATTTCGACATCAAGGTGAAGGGCGCGATCAGCACCTTGGCCGCCCAGGACCTGGTCGACCTCTGCGTCGCCGGCAACCAGGAAATCTGCTCGGCCATGCTGCTGACCAGCACCGTGCCGAACACCAACTTCGTCCGCGTCCAGGCCTTCAACGTCGCGTCCTTGCACAACAAGGGCTTCGACATCGAGGCGGTGTATCGCAAGAACCTCGAGGACTGGGGCCTGCCGGGCCAGGTGCAACTGCGGGCCCTGGCCACGCACACCATCAGCTTCGTGACCAACTCGGGCGTCCTGGGCACCATTCCGGTGGACAGCGCCGGCGTGAACGTCGGCAGCACGCCGGACTGGAAGGCCACGTTCACCCAGAGCTGGACCAAGGACAAGCTGAGCCTCACGCTCTACGAGCGCTGGATCAGCGATGGTGTCTACAGCAACGAGTTCATCGAGTGCACCAGCGCTTGCCCGGTCTCGACCGTGGCTCGCCACACCATCGACAACAACAAGATGAAGGGCGCGACCTATGTCGACGTCGGCGGCTCGTACGAGGTCACCGCCAACACGACGGCGTACTTCAAGATCGACAACCTGTTCGACAAGGACCCGGTCGCCTCGCCGACCACCAATGTCAGCCCAGGCGTCAATCCCTTCCTCTATGATGTGATCGGCCGGATGTACCGCGCCGGGGTGCGTCTGAAGTTCTAGTCCCGATTGGGCGCGCGTCCCCCTGCGCGCCCGAGCCGGCCGTCACCGCCTCCCCGGTGGCGCGGTCGGCAGAGCCCTCCGACGGTCTTCTCCCCGCCGTGATGGGTTTTGATTCCCCGGCGCCGTACTCCGAACCCCATGGCGCCGGGGAATCACTCTTTTTTGCCTTCTCGCGGGAGCATCCCCGCACGTTCAGGGGCCGCATCGTGATGGTGTTCGCAGTCGTCGCGCTGATCGCGCTTCTGGTCGTGATGATCGGCTGGGGCAAGATCCCGCCCTTCGTCGCTTTCCTGCTCACCGCCCTGGCCGCGGCCTTCTGCTTTGGCATGCCGCTGGATCAGGTGGCCAAGTCGATGGAGAAGGGCGTCGGCGACATGCTGGGCGGCCTGACCGCCATCATCTGCCTGGGCGCCATGTTCGGCCGCTCGATCGCCGACAGCGGCGCGGCCCAGAGCATCGCCCGCACCCTGATCGGCGCGGTGGGCCTGCGCTTCATCCTGCTGGCCATGGCCCTGACCGGCCTGATCGTCGGCATCCCCCTGTTCTACAGCGTCGGCTTCGTGGTCATGGTGCCGCTGATCCTGATCATCGCCCGCCGCGCCAACCTGCCGCCGGTCTATGTCGGCCTACCGCTGCTCAGCGGCCTGTCGGTCGCCCACGGCTACCTGCCGCCGCATCCGTCGCCGACCGCCCTGGTCGCGCTGTTCGGCGCCGACACCGGCCTGACCCTGGGCTACGGCTTGATCGTCAGCATCTCGGCCCTGGCCGTCGGCGGGCCGCTGCTGGCCTTGACCCTCAAGCGCTTCAACGCCGTGCCGGTCGGGATCCTGCCGCCGCAGGCCGCGCCCGAGCCAGTCGAGACCGCCGCGCCCGGCGCGCTCAACAGCTTCACGACCGCGCTGCTGCCGGTGGCGATGATCGCCGTCTCGACGGCGCTGGTCTTTGCGATGAAGACCCCTTCGCCGACCAAGACCGTCGTCACCTTTATCGGCCAGCCAGCGATCGTGCTGATCCTGGCGCTGATCTACGCGACGTTCAGCCTCGGCGTGTTCCGGGGCCAGTCATTCACCAGACAGATGAACCGCTATGCCGACGCCCTGAAGGACGTCGCCGGCATCCTGCTGATCCTGGCCGGAGCGGGGGCGCTGAAGCAGATCTTCGTCGACGCCGGCATCAGCGCCGCGCTCGGCGACTGGCTGGGCGCCTTGCCGCTGCATCCGTTGGTGCTGGGCTGGCTGATCGCCATGGTCATCCGCGTGGCCCTGGGCTCGGCGACGATCGCCGGCCTGACCGCAGCGGGCCTGGTCCAGCCGCTGATGGCCGCCACCCATGTCGACCCCAACCTGATGGTCCTGGCCATCGGCGCGGGCAGCCTGATGTTTTCCCACGTCAACGACCCGGGCTTCTGGTTGTTCAAGGAGTATTTCGGCCTGACGCTGAAAGAGACCCTGCTGTCCTGGACGGTGATGGAGAGCCTAGTCGGCGTTGTGGGCCTGATCTGCGTCCTGGGCCTGAGCCTCGTCGTCTGATTCCGCTTCAAGAGACCAAGACCCAATGTCCAGCCTCCTTCGTCCTGTCGCCGCCATCGTGGTCGCCGCCGCCGTCCTGCCCGCGCCGGCTGTGGCAGCCCAGGCCTTCGCGGTGACGCCGGCCCCGGCCCAGCTGACGCCGCTGAAGGGCGAGCTCTCCCTGCGCGCCGGCGACGCCGTGTGGATCGCGCCGGGCGACGCCGAGGCGAGGCTGGCGGCCCAGTGGCTGGTCGACACCCTGGCGACGACGCGCGGCGTGCGTCTGGTCATCAAGGAGGGCGCCGCCCCGGCGACCGGCGGCGTCGTGCTGACGCGCGGCGGTCCGGCCGGGGAGGGCGACGCCCTCGCCGTCTCCTCCCCCCGCGCCGAGAACCGCGCCCAGGACAAGGC
>JAEXJH010000343.1 GCA_023445955.1 Pseudomonadota bacterium | reverse complement strand
CTATACGCCCGAGAGCTTCAAGATGGACATTCGCATCAAGACCATCAGCGGCATGAACCTGTCCGGCAGCATGGACGCCAAGCGCGTGTCGGCCGAGTGCGCTCCGGAAGAGAAGTCGGGCGAAACGGCCGCGAAATAGCGGCCGGTCGCGAAACCGATTTGTGGTTAATCCGCTTTAAGCTACAATAGCTTGTAGGGAACAAACACCGAATTGGCGAACGTCGCCGATTCGGTCCTGATTCGTTTCGCCCCTGTTCGAAGAAGCGTTACCGCGCGTTAAGAGGCGTGGGCGGACGGTCTCTTTCCAACAACCACACGCTCCGTCATTCCCGCCCTTGTGGCGGGAACCCCTCGATCCGCCGCAGGTGCGGGAGGGGCGGACTGCTCAGCAGTTCGCTTGTGTCTCACGTATCAGTTGAACCAAGGGTTCCTGCCACAACGGCGGGAATGACGGCAGTTAGGGGGTGCGTCGCGGCGCGACCGAGAACTCCAGGTCGAACAGCGTCGGCACGGCATCCGTCCGCGCCTTCTCAATCGTCAGCAGCTTGGCCTTCGTCTCCGCTCCGCCCGGTGCGGAAAAGCCGCCCATGCTCTTGCCAGACGCCCCCAGCACCCGATGACAGGGCACCACGATCGGCCAGGGGTTCTCGCCCAGGGCCTTGCCGACGGCGCGCGCCGCGCCCGGCTCGCCCATGGCCTTGGCCACCTCGCCATAGGTCGAGGTCTCGCCCGGCGTGATGGCTCGGGCGATCTCGTAGACTCGCAGGTTGAAGGCCGGCTGGCCGTCCAGGTCGAGCGGGATGTCGGCCAGATCGTCCTTGCCGCCGGCCAGCAGGTCGCGGATGCGGTCGATCACCGCCTCGACCTCGGCCGTCGGCTCGCCCTCGACCGCGTCGGGAAACCGCTTGCGCAGGCGGGCCCAGGCCGCGCCCGGCGAGCTTTCCGGCAACTGCATGCCGATCAGGCCCCGCGCGCCCCAGGCGACGCCGCAACGGCCGATGATCGTGTCGAAAAGGGCGAAACGCTGGGCGCTCATGCGGAAAAAATAGCAGGACCGTTGCGACTTGCGAGGGGCGCGGCCTACGATTTCCGGAACTTGCTGTTCCGGGGGAACTCATCTTGCGCCGTTTCGCTCTCGCCGCCCTGCTGGCCGCGACCTCGCTCTCGACCGCCCAGGCCGGCGACATCCTGATCCACGGCGGCCCGATCCACACCGGGGTCGACGCCAAGCCGACCGCCGAGGCCGTGCTGGTCCGCGACGACAAGATCCTCTTCGTCGGCGACCTGAAGACGGCCAAGGCCCAGGCGGCCAAGGGCGCCAAGGACATCGACCTGAAAGGCGCGGCGGCCTATCCGGGCTTCGTCGACGCCCACGCCCACCTGACCGGCATCGGCCTGCGCGAGCTGACCCTCAATCTCGACCAGACCAAGTCGCTGGCCGAGCTGGTCGCCACGGTGAAGGCCTACGCCGCCGCCCATCCGGAGGGCGCGATCTATGGTCGGGGCTGGATCGAGACCCATTGGCCCGAGAAGCGCTTCCCGACCAAGGCCGACCTGGATACCGCCGCGCCCGGCCGCATCATCGTGCTGGGCCGCTCGGACGGCCACGCCAGCGTCGCCTCCAGCGCCGCCCTGGCCAAGGCCGGCGTGAGCGCGACCACCACCGCCCCCGCCGGCGGCAAGATCCTGATGGGCGCCGACGGCCAGCCCGACGGCATGCTGATCGACCACGCCCAGGAGCTGGTGAGGGACGTCATCCCGCCGCCCAGCGAGGCCCTGGTCCGCGAGGCTCTGCGCAAGGCCGGCGCGCTCTACGCCTCGCGCGGCTGGACAGGCCTCGACAATATGAGCGTCATGGCGCCCGACCTGGCCCTGCTGCGCGACGAGGCGGCCAAGGGGAACTTCCACATCCGCGTCGACAACTACATGGACCCCAGCGGCGCGGCCGAGGTGCTGGCCAAGGGCCCGCAGACCGACGCCACCGGCCTGATCCGCGTGCGCGGCATCAAGCTCTATATGGACGGCGCCCTAGGCTCGCGCGGCGCGGCCCTGCTGGAGCCCTATAGCGACGCCGAGGGCCTGGGCCTGCAGCTGACCCCGCAGGACAAGGGCCTGGCGCTGATGAAGCAGGCCAAGGCGGTGAACGCCCAGGTGGCCATGCACGCCATCGGCGATCGCGGCAACCGCATGACCCTGGACTGGTTCGAGCAGAGCCTGGGCGGGGATGCGAAGGCCCGCTGGCGCATCGAGCACTCGCAGATCGTCGCCGACACCGATGTGCCGCGCTTCGCCAAGCTGGGCGTCATCGCCTCGATGCAGCCCAGCCACGCCATCGGCGACCTCTATTTCGCCCCCGCGCGCCTGGGCAAGGACCGCCTGCACGAGGGCTATCGCTGGAAGGACTTTCTGAAGGCCGGCGTCGTGGTCGCGGCCGGCTCGGACGCCCCGGTCGAGGTCGGCGACCCGCGCATCGAGTTCTACGCCGCCGTCTACCGCCACAGCCTGGACGGTTTCGCCAATGCCGACTGGCACCTGGAAGAGGCCGTCACCCGCGCCGAGGCTCTGAAGATGCTGACCCTGGCGCCCGCCTACGCCGTCTTCCGCGAGAAGGAGCTGGGCACGCTGGAGGCCGGCAAGAAGGCCGACCTGACCGCCTTCGACAAGGACTTCATGACCGTGGAGCCCAAGGAGATCCTCACCGCCCATCCGGTGCTGACCGTGGTGGACGGCAAGGTGGTGTTTTCGCGCTAGCCCCCTAGCGGAACCACGCGGATCTCGTTGACCCCGATGCCCAGCAGGCGGGGGTCGGCGATCCCGTGGAACGGCGGCGGCACGGCGGCCTCGGGCAGGCGCAGCTCGACCTTGGCCGGCTGGCCCGGCGTCGCGCCCGAGATGCGGACCGAGAACACGCCGCGGGTGATGCGCGTGCGGCGCTGGACCTTGCCGTTCAGCACCACCTCGATCGCCTGGGTGTCGTCCTTGGATGGGCCGATGGCGATCACGTTGAGGAACAGCACGAAGTCGCTGGCGCCCCGGGTGTCGAGGTTCAGCCAGGCGGCCTTGCCGTCGCTCCAGATGGCGAACTGCTCGGGCAGGCCCCAGCCCGGGCCTAGCTCGCGCGGCTTCACGCCCTTGTTCAGATAGATCACGGGCGCGGCGGCCAGTTGCTGGGCCGAGACGGCGACATAGGGCTCCAGCCCTGGGACCTGCTCCAGGTCGCGACCGCACAGCAGGCCGCGCACGAAGCGATGGCAGTCCGAGCGCTGGCCGAAGGCCTCGAACAGGGTCGGCTTTTCGACGGGATCGCCGATCACGGCCGTAATGGTGCGGTCGCTCGACGCGGCGCTCAGCTTGGCGGCCGGCTCGACGTCGCAACTGACCAGGAGCGCGCGGGCCACCGGGCCGGAATTGGACGTCCCGTGCCGGCGCAGGGCCAGATGCGACAGCTGCACGATCGCCCAGGCGTCGACGTTCTGGGCGCACTCGACTACCGGCTGGAAGCGCCAGGGACGCCCCTCGAACGCCGGATCGCTGCGCAGGACGGTGTCGTAGTAAGGGTTGGTCCGCACATAAACGCTGCGCACACCGCGGATCATCTGGCCCATGTCGGCGACCTGCAGCACCAGCGCCAGGCCCAGCAGGCCGATGCGCAGGCGGCTCGATTCCAGGCGGTCGACCTGCACGACCCCGAAGGCCAGGGCCGCATAGCCGACGATCCAGAAGAACCGGCCGTGGCAGCGGAACAGGCCGATGATCGCCCCGAACAGCCCCATCGGCCGGCCGATGTCGAACATCAGGAACGGCCCGAAATAGGGGCGCGGTCCGATCGCGTAGGCGGTCAGCACGGCCAGGGCCAGGACCAGCGGTCCGTAGCGCCGCCAGGCCGTCGCATCCGGCTTGCGGCCGCGCGCCAGGTCGATGCCGCGCCAGACGGCGCCGAACAGGGCGACCAGCAGCACGCCGGCGCCCAGATAGTTGTAGCCCTCGAAGGTCTGTCCCGGGATCTGCAGCGTGCCGGTGAACCAGACGCCGTCCCACGTCTGGCCGGCCAGGGTCGAGGCTTGCGGCCACAGCGCGCCCAGCACGTTCATCGAATAGACGCCCAGCGCTCCGCCGCCGCCGGACTGGCCGACGCCGCCATAGCCCAGCACCCAGGCGGTGAAGGCGGCGGCGGCGACGAAGGCCGCCACGGTCAGCACCGCATTGGCCCAGGCCTTGGCGCGCTGCTGCAGCACCTCCGACAGCAGGCCCGCGCCCAGGCAGGCCGCGATGGGCACGAGGTGGTAGGGATGGGTCCCGGTGACCGCCAGGCCCAGCACCGCCATCTCGATGATCCGCCGACGCGTCAGGCCAAACCGCGCGACCAGCACGGTCCAGGCCGCGCCCAGGATCAGCAGGAAATGCCCCGCCAGGGCGATGTGGCCGAACTGCCGGGCGAACCAGGCCGGGAAGAACAGCGACAACAGCCCGCCCAGCAGCAGCGACGAGGTCCGCGTCACCCCGCAGGCCCGCAGCAGGCCGACCATGGCCAGGGGCTGGGCGATGTAGGCGATCAGCAGGAACACAGCGAGCGGGTTCAGCACCCGGCCCAGGCCCAGGGCCTTCATGATCACGGTCAGCCACGGCAGGCTGTCGGTGTAGACGATGGCGGTCGGGACCGCCTCGCCGCGCAGAGCGGTCGTCACGCCCAGCGGGAAATGCCAGGGATGGTCGATGATCGCGTAGTGGCCGGCCATCATCGTGGCCATGTCGCCACCCGGCTCCAGCCAGTAGTCGTGGCCCGCGCTCAGCAGCGGCACGCCGATGACGATGTGAAACAGGACGACCGCCGCCAGGACGAGCCCGCCCACCAAGACCGATCTGGCCGATACGAAACGCAGCAAGACGCTCAAGCCCCCAAGAACGCTGTTCTTTCGCTACCGAAGCGCGCAGGGATTGTCCATCTCCACCAGACGTTAGGCGGTCACGACGCCGCGCCGGCTTGCCCCCGCTCGATTCCCGCCCCACCTTCGGATCATGAGTGATCGTTCGACCGGCTTGGCGCCTTCGAAGCTGACCGCGGTTCTGGGGCCGACCAATACCGGCAAGACCCATCTGGCCGTCGAACGGATGCTGGCCCACGCCTCGGGCATGATCGGCCTGCCGCTGCGCCTGCTGGCGCGCGAAATCTACGACCGGGTGGTCAAGCTGCGCGGCAAGGCCTCAGTGGCCCTGATCACCGGCGAGGAGAAGATCACCCCGCCCCGCGCGACCTATTTCGTCTGCACGGTCGAGGCCATGCCGCTGGCCCGCGAGGTCGAGTTCCTGGCCGTCGACGAGATCCAGCTGTGCGCCGATCCCGAGCGCGGCCACATCTTCACCCACCGCCTGCTGCATGCGCGCGGCAAGTTCGAGACCATGTTCCTCGGCGCCGGGACCATGGCCCCGCTGGTGCGCCGCCTGCTGCCGGACGCCGAGATCGTCGGGCGCGAGCGGTTTTCCAACCTCTCCTATGCCGGCTCCAAGAAGCTGACCCGCCTGCCCCGCCGCAGCGCCATCGTCGCCTTCTCCACCGACGCGGTCTACGCC
>JAEXJH010000342.1 GCA_023445955.1 Pseudomonadota bacterium | reverse complement strand
GTTCAAGCCGGTGTCCTACACCGTGCGCCAGCAGGACCAACTGATCGACTACGACAACGTCGCCGAGGTGGCCGAGCGCGAGAAGCCTAAGCTGATCATCGCCGGCGGCAGCGCCTATAGCCGCGAGATCGACTTCGCCCGCTTCCGCCAGATCGCCGACAGCGTCGGCGCTTATCTGATGGTCGACATGGCCCACTTCGCGGGCCTAGTGGCCGGCGGTGTGTTCCCCAGCCCGGTCCCGCACGCCCACGTCGTCACCACCACGACGCACAAGACCCTGCGCGGTCCGCGCGGCGGTATGGTGCTGACCAACGACGAAGCGATCATCAAGAAGGTCAACTCGGCCGTTTTCCCGGGCCTGCAGGGCGGTCCGCTGGAGCACGTCATCGCGGCCAAGGCCGTGGCCTTCGGCGAAGCGCTGCAGCCGGCCTTCAAGGACTACGCCGCCCAGGTCATCGCCAACGCCAAGGCGCTGTCCGAAGCTCTGCTGAAGTCGGGCGTCAACATCGTCTCGGGCGGCACCGACAGCCACCTGATGCTGGTCGACCTGCGTCCCAAGGGCGTGACGGGCCGCGACGCCGAGCACAGCCTCGAGCGCGCCCACATGACTTGCAACAAGAACGGCGTGCCGTTCGACACCGCGCCGTTCACGATCACCTCGGGCATTCGCCTGGGCACGCCGGCCGGCACGACCCGCGGCTTCAAGGAAGCCGAGTTCACCCGCGTGGGCGAGCTGATCGGCGAAGTGGTCAACGGCCTGGCCGCCAATGGTCCGGAAGGTAACGCCGAGGTCGAGGCCAAGGTGCGCGAGGAAGTGCTGGCCTTGACGGCTCGCTTCCCGATCTACAACTAATTGAGCTTAGGCTTCGCGGGAGGGGCCACATCATGCGTTGCCCGTTCTGCGGCCATGCCGAAAGCCAAGTCAAGGACAGCCGCCCGTCGGAAGACGGCGCGGCGATCCGCCGTCGCCGCATGTGCCCCGAGTGCGGCGGCCGCTTCACTACGTTCGAGCGGGTGCAGCTGCGCGAGCTGATCATCCTGAAGCGTTCGGGCCGGCGCTCGCCGTTCGATCGCGATAAGCTGGTGCGCTCGATCGCCCTGGCCACCCAGAAGCGTCCCGTCGACGCCGAGCGCGTCGAGCGCATGATCAACGGCATCGTCCGACAGCTGGAAAGCATGGGCGAGACCGAGCTGCCGTCGTCCTCGGTGGGCGAAATGGTCATGAAGGCGTTGAAATCGCTCGATGACGTGGCCTATGTCCGCTACGCCTCGGTCTATCGCGATTTCAAGGAAACCAGCGACTTCGCCAAGTTCCTGACCGAAGAAGGTCTGAGCGACAGCGTCGAAGAAGAGCTATAGTCCGTTAATCCCTGATGTGTGTTTGTGTGCGCGCCGCAAGCGCGGCCGTGGAGATTCGAAGCTAGATGGTTGAAGACAACATCCGCCTGCTGGTCGTGGAGGGCCGAAGCCATTCGGGGATCTCCGACGAGCTGCTGCGCGGAGCCGCCCAGGCCATCGAGGCCCACGGCGCCGAGTACGACGTGATCACGGTCTCCAGCGCTCTGCAGATCCCGACGGCCATCGCCATGGCCGAGGAAGCCGGCCACCGCCCCGTGGGCGTGCGCTACGACGGCTACATCGCCCTGGGGACGATTATCCGCGGCGAGACCTACCATTTCGAACTGGTCGCCAACGAGACCGCCCGCGGCCTGCAGGGCCTGGGCGTGGGCAAGCGCCTGCCGATCGGCTTTGGCGTGCTGGCCGTCGATGACGAAGGCCAGGCCTGGACCCGTGCGCGGGTCAGTGAAGGCGATCGTGGCGGCGCGGCCGCCAAGGCCTGCCTGGAAACCATCGCCTTGAAGCGTCAACTGCTGGGACAGGCCCGATGAGCGGCAACCGCATCCAACCGCGCTCGGTGGCGCGTCTCGCCGCCGTCCAGGCCCTGTACCAGATGGAAGTCTCGGGCGCGGGCGTCGATTCCGTGGTCCGCGAGTTCGGCGAGCACCGCTTTGACCGCGACGTCGAGGGCGAGCGCCTGGCCGCCGCCGACGAGAAGTTCTTCGCCGAGCTGGCCAAGGGCGTCGTCGACAACCAGGCCAAGGTCGACCAGGGCATCGTCAAGCGCCTGGCCTCGGGCTGGCGCCTGGAGCGTCTGGACGCCACGGCCCGCGCCGTGCTGCGCGCTGGCGCTTACGAATTGATGTTCCGGCCGGACGTTCCGACCGAAGTCGTCATCAATGAATACGTCGAGATCGCTAAATCCTTTTTTGAGGGTCCCGAGTCAGGCTTCATCAATGGCGCCCTCGACGCGATCGCCCGTGATGCACGAGACTGACGAAGACGACTGGTTCGCCGACGAAAACGACGCCGCGCCTGCCGCGGCGGAAGCGGCGCCGACTGAATTCGACCATATCGCGCGCCTGCTGCGCCCGCTGACGCGCGGCGATCCGGTCGCGCTGGACCTTCTGGACGATGCGGCCGTGCTGCCGTCGCGTCCGGGCTACGACCTGGTGATCACCAAGGACGCCATGGTCGCCGGCGTGCACTTCCTGGCCGACGAGGCCCTGGACGTCGTCGCCCGCAAGCTGCTGCGCACCAATCTTTCCGACCTGGCGGCCAAGGCGGCCGAGCCCTACGGCTATTTCTTGGCCGTCGGCTGGCCTTCGGGCTCCGACGTCAGCTCGCGCGAGACCTTCGCCCGCGGCCTGGCCGAGGACGGCGCGCTGTTCGACATGTCGCTGCTGGGCGGCGACACGGTCACCACCTCGGGTCCGCTGGTCGTCTCGGCCACGCTGCTGGGCTGGGTCCCGCAGGGCGGAGCGGTCCTGCGGCGCGGCGCCAAGCCCGGCGATCGCCTGATGGTCTCGGGCACCATCGGCGACGGCTGGCTGGGCCTGCTGGCCCAGTGGGGCGAGGTGATGGACGCCGACGGCGCCATGCTGCGCCGCTATCGCCAGCCCGAGCCGCGCATCGCCCTGCGCGACGCCATGCGCATCCACGCCAAGGCCGCCGCCGACGTCTCCGACGGCCTGCTGGCTGACAGCGCCCACATCGCCAAGGCCAGCGGCTGCCGCGTGCGGGTCGACCTGGAGCGCCTGCCGCTGTCGCCTGGCGGCCAGGCCTGGCTAGAGCAGCAACCCGAGCAGGTCGAGGGCCGTATCTCCCTGGCCTCCGGCGGCGACGACTATGAGATCATCTGCGCCGTCGATCCCAACGAGGCCTGGAACTTCCGCATCGCCGCGGCCGCCCGCAGGAGACGGCATTTAAGGCCGGCGACACCCAGGCCCCAGAACGTCTCCACCGCGAACGTCAGGGCTTCGGCGTCGC
>JAEXJH010000341.1 GCA_023445955.1 Pseudomonadota bacterium | reverse complement strand
GGTGACGACGGAGCCAGGGATGGCGCGCGCGCCACCGCTCGGGTCGACGACGCTCTGGGTCTTGATGAGTTGGGCGCTGACCTTGCCGACGTGGAAGGTGGCCGGCTGGCTGGTCCCACCGTCGGTTCCACCGCCAGTGCCGCCCGTACCGCCTGTTCCGCCTGTACCACCAGTACCGCCGCCGCTCGTTCCGCCGCCGCTGGTCCCGCCACCAGTCCCGCCGGTCCCGCCGTCGCCAGTTCCGCCTGTTCCGCCTGTTCCGCCCCGCAGGTAACGGCCCAGAACGACGAAGACGCCGCCGTTACCGGCCGTCGCCATTGTTCCCGGGGTCACGCCGTTGCGCAGCACCGCCGGAAAGGCGCGCAGCAGGATGCGCCCCCATGCGCCCATCGGCGCGTTGGCGGGGATGCTGCACGAGACCCAGGCCACGACCGAGGCGCCCGGCGCCAGCACGGGGGTGATTGTCGACTGGCGGTCGCGCGTCTTGTCCAGATGGCCGTCGCCGTCCCAATCGACCCAGATCGTGCAGGCCTGGGGATCGAAGCCGCCGTCGACGATCGACATCGACAGGTCGAACGCCTGCCAGCCATTGCCCGCATTGGTGATCCGGAACCCGACGCGCTGGTCCTGGCTATCGGCCTCGACGTCGACATCGGGCGTCAGGACGTCGACGCGCACGTCGATGATCTCCTGCACCTGCAGCGACACCAGGTTCGACGGCAGGGTGGTGGTCACCTCGCCCGTCTTCACGCTCATGCTCGCGACATTGTCGATCATGGTCGCCGCCGGCGTCATGGTCGTGGGGTCGGAGGCGGTCTGGCCGTAGCCCACGCCGGGCACACAGACCAGCGCCGCGGCCCAGAGCAGGCCGCGGATCGATACGCCGCGCGAGGCGGTGATCTTGCTGGTCTTATGTGAGCCCGTGTGGGTCATGAGCGAGGCGCAAAACTTCCTGAGGCGAAAAATCGAGCCTCATGAAGCGAGCCATCACAGCTAACCGGACCTTACCGAGATGGAACGAAAGGGGAATATCTAGACTAACGTCTAGTGAGAGAGTTCGCTTTGAACTCGCCTTTTAGTGCGTACCGCGGTGAGGGAGGCAAAAACGAGGCACAACCCGTGCGTCACCCTGTCGCAACCGTTTGCGTTGCAGCAAAGCCCTGTGAAAAACGATTGCAAAGCGCCTCAACACCAAGCCCCACAAGGCTTTCACGCTGGTCGATGAACGAAAGTCGTCGAACCGGCATTGCTCAGCTGCGACACTTTGGAGTGCAGACGACGGACAGCGCACGCCGCATGCTCGCCACAGTTGCCCATGGGGAGCGCCAGACGTGAAACGCGTCCTGATCATCGATAGTCACCCGCTGATGCGCGAAGCCATCCGAACCGTCGTTCTGTCGGTTTGGCCCAAGGCGCACACCATCGAGGTCGGCGACCTCGCCGCCATAGACAACGGTTGCCGCTTCGGCGCGACGATCGATCTGGTCGTGATGGACCCCGCCCTCGCCGGCAGCAGCGGCCTGTCTGTGCTGGTCACCGTCGGCCAGCGCTTGCCCAATACGCCCGTCATCGTCTTCTCTTCGCGGATCGACGACCAGATGGTCGGTTCGTGCAAGGCGCTGGGCGCGGCGGGCTTCCTGCACAAGTCCGCCGAGATCGGCGAGATCGCCAACACCCTGCGCACCGTGCTCGAGGGCGCGCGCCCCTTCCCCGCCTTCACCGGCGCCACCTCCGCCAGCCAGGAGCTGGCGGCCCTGAACCGGCGCCTGGACGGCCTGACGGCCACCCAGATGAAGGTGCTGATGAACATCGCCGACGGCCGCCTGAACAAGCAGGTCGCCGCCGACCTTCATGTCACCGAAGCGGCGATCAAGGCCCACCTGACGGTGATCTTCCGCAAGCTGGGCGTCCAGAACCGCGCCCAGGCCCTGCTAACCATGCGCCCGATCCTGGAGACCACGGCGCTCGCCGCCTGAGGCGGTAGGCTAAAGCCCTGAACGACGAAGGCCCGGCGGGTTGTCCCGCCGGGCCTTGTTGTCTTCAGGCTGTCGCCGCCGATCAGAAGAAGCGTTCGCCAAGGCGGATCGTGTCGCCCGGCGCCACCTGGACCGACGGGGTCAGCTCGCTCTTCACTTCCGACGTCTCGCCGTTGTGCTTGATGTAGACGTTCTTCTTGTCGGCCCGGTACGTGAAGCCGCCGGCCGTCGCGACGGCGTTCAGCACCGTCAGGCCCGCCGTGTAGGGATAGGTGCCGGGCTTCTCGACCTCACCCAGGATATAGAAGGGACGGAAGGTCAGGACCTCGGCGCTCACGCGCGGCTCCTTGAGATAGCCGTCGCTGAGCGATTTCTGGACGGCCAGCTGGAACTGGCCGAGCGTCATGCCGCCCGCCTTGATCTCGCCGATCAGCGGCAGGGACATGACTCCGGTGCCGGAGACGAAGAACTCGCCCGAGAGCGAAGGCTCGCCATACACCGTCACCCGCACCTTGTCGGCGGGGCCGAGCAGGTAGTCGGCGGACTGGGGCGCCGCGCTGACGGGCACGTCACCGATCGCCGCCTGTTGGGCGTGCGCTGCGCCGCCCATGGCGCCAAACGTCACGCAAACGGCCAGCATCAACACCGAAAGCAGGCGCGAGAATTTCGAAACACCGATCATTGCGGAGCGTCTCACCTTGGACTTGTCAGAGCTGAACGTTGAAATGCCACATCGCACGTGACCGCGAGATGAACAAGATAAAGCCTTACGCCGCGCGCGCTTTACTAAATTGGATGATTTTCGGCTCACCGCCGTCAAGTCTAACCGCGGTCAGGACGCCGGTCGCATAGGCGCCGGTGTCGACATTGATCCGCTGGCGGCCGACAAAAACCTCCTCGACCGGCGTATGGCCGTGAACGACCGTGGCCTTCAGGCCATGCGGATTGTCGAGGAACTCGTTGCGGATCCACAGCAGGTCGGCGGCGACCTGCCGCTCCAGGGGCAGCCCCGGACGCACGCCCGCATGGACGAAGACATAGTCGCCATAGACCACCACCAGCTCCAGCTGGCGCAGGAAGGTCTCGTGGGCGGGCGGGAAGGTCGCGCGGAAGGCCTGGCGGGCCTGTTCCCAGAGCTCCGGCTCGGCGCGGCCGACCGGGCGCTGCACGCCATAGGACATCAGGGTTTCGCCACCGCCGTATTCGACCCAGGACGGCCCCGCCATCGGGTCGTCCAGGAAGTGCAGCAGCGTCTCTTCGTGATTGCCCATCAGGGCGCGGAACTCGAACCGCCCCTCGGCGGCTTGGCCCCTCAAGGAAATCAGCCGGTCGATCACGGCCGAGGACTGAGGGCCGCGGTCGATGTAGTCGCCCAGCATGATCAGCACCGGCGGGTCGGTGCGGCCGGTGTCGCGGTAGTCCTCGGTCACCGCCCCGATCAGGCCGTCAAGCAGGTCCAGCCGGCCATGGATGTCCCCCACCGCGTAAACCATCCGCCCGTCCGTGGACGATGCGCGGCGCGCCTGGGACTTCGGACGGAAGAGGGACTTGAACATTGAACTCGCCAGGACGGCGACGGGCGCCGGGGACCACAATTGTTGATTTTGCCCCAGGCAGCGACGTAGTTCAACGGCGCTTGGAGCCATTAACCTACAATTTAGCAAGATCGTTCTCTCGCAATTTACCAAGTAAATTTTGACTTTCTTCTAGTTAATTTCAAAGTTACCACAGTTAAACATCTGGATTATACCATCTAAATTTAGCTCAAATTTGCGGCGCGAATGAATACTGACCCCACGAACACAGCGGGGTCTTCATGTTCAAGGCGCGTAACATTGTTCTGGGACTGGTCAGCGCTATTGCGATGATGACGGGCGCCAGCGCGCAAGCGGGCTCGATGACGTTCATGCCGCGCGGCGATGTCGTCGGCGCTCCGATGGGCTTCGCCGACCTGTGCCGCCGGGACATCCAGACCTGCGGCGTGCCGACCGCCCAGCTGGCCCTGCTCGGCATGGGCGCCAGCCTGGCGCCGACCTCGTCGGTGGGCGCGATCGCTCCCCGCGCCTTCGAGACCCAGGCCGGCGGCGCATTTCAGGCCGACCATGACAGCCTGGGCCTGCTCACCGTGCAGACCGTGGAAGCCTGGACGCCCGCCGCGGTCGAGGACTTCATCGTGGCCGGCCAGCTGCGCCCCGCCACGATCGTCGCCACGCCCGAACCGGAAATGCCCGCACCGACCGCTCTGGCCTGGAGCACGCGCGCCGAGCGCGACCAGCTCAAGCTGCTGAACCAAGTCAATCAACTGGTCAATCGCACGGTCAAGAAGGCCAGCGACCAGGAACTCTACGGCCAAGCCGAATACTGGTCGCTGCCGCGCCTGGTGAACGGCAAGCTCTATGGCGACTGCGAAGACTACGCGCTGGAAAAGCGCCGCCAGCTGATCGCGGCCGGCGTGCCCGACAGCGCCCTGTCGATGGTCGTCGCCGTCACGGCCCGCGGCGAGAGCCACGCCGTCCTGGCGGTCTCGCTCGAGAGCGGCGACGTCGTCCTGGACAACCTGACTCCCTGGGCGACCCCCTGGGAAGACCTGAACTATCGCTGGGTCGAGCGTCAGATCCCCGGCACGGCCCTGTGGACCACCGTCACCTGATCGGACGGCCCGATCGAAATGCAAAGAGCCCCGGACCTCAGGTCCGGGGCTCTTTTTGCCTGACGGGAGCGGCGGCTGCTTGTCGCTATAAATGACGACGCCCGCTCAGGTCATGAGCGGGCGTGGGTCAGCCTTGGAAGCGGCTCGACGCGACTTTCGAAAAGCCTAGAGGATGTGGGAGACGGTCAGCGCCAAGGCGCCCCAAAGCCCCATCGAAATGACGGCGCCCAGCCCCAAACCCAACAGGGGCGGCAGGCGCCTGGCCCGTGCGGGGGCAGCGACTTCAACATGCGACAGAGACATTTTGGCGTCGATCATCGATCACACTCCTGATGCGAAAGATGTAATGCGGCGCAGCTAATCGGCCGTGAATGAACAGAGTCTACGCGCGTTAAACATAAGAAGTACTGTCTGTGGATTTTTCCTCGCGACGCTGTGAGTCATTTGCGTTACCTTGAAAGATGTCGGAGCTGGAAACCAGTCGCGACGCGGTGGGGAACTCAGAGGGTCATCTGGTGGACGGGGGATCGTATTCCGAATTTCTCGCGCCAGGATTGCATGGTCCGTTGCCGCAAGTAGCGGTCGATCTGCGCAAGCGCACGCTTGATGTGGCGGCTTCAGCCGCCTTGTTACTCTTGTTTGCGCCGCTGCTTTTGCTGGCCGCGCTGCTGATCAAGATAGAGTCGCCGGGTCCTGCCCTCTTCCGCCAGATGCGGGGCGGCCTGGGCGGATCACGGTTCCAGATCCTCAAGCTGCGCACCATGCACTGCCGCGAGGACGGACCCGAGTTGACCCAGGCTCAGCGGGGCGACAGTCGCGTCACCCGCATCGGCCGTCTTCTCCGCGCCACCAGCATCGATGAGCTGCCACAGCTGATCAACGTCCTGCGCGGCGACATGTCGCTTGTTGGCCCGCGGCCGCATGCTGCGGCTCACGACGACTATTACGGCGTGCGCATCCCCAACTACTATGCCCGCTATCAGGCTCGCCCGGGCCTCACGGGCCTGGCCCAGGTAAAGGGCTTCCGGGGCGGCACCGAGACCGTCGAGGCCATGCGCAATCGCGTCGAGGCCGATATCGACTACATTCAGACCTGGTCGATCCTGAAGGACGCCAAGATCGTTCTTCTCACCATTCCCAGCCTGTTGATCGCCGAAAACGCCTACTGAATTTTGGCCTGCAGGCGAGCAAGCCTTTCGCCCGAGATCAGGAAGGCCAGGCCCATCTGGCCACCCGGGTTCTTGAGGTCGTTGGCGAGCGCGACCAGGCGTTGCTCGCCGCCTGGACGGCCAAACTCGACGCGTGCCTGATAGGAGATCTGTTCGCGGGCCGCCGGCGAGAGCGTCGACCAGTTTTCATAGGCCAGACGCGCGCGGCTCATGAAGAGGCTGGTCTGCAACGGCGCCACCGCCAGGGAGTGTTCCAGCGCCCGGTTGGCCATCACCCCATCGCCGCGTCGATAGTCAACCGCCGCCATCCGCAGCCACGCCGCGCCCGAGCCGGGCCGGAGCGAGACTTCACGACGGCTCAGGCCCTCCAGACGCGTCAGCGTGGCCGAATCTGCGGACGGACGGGCGAGCCCGGCTTCAATGGTGCTCGCCAGAACCTCGGCGGACGCCGTGGGCATGCCGGACAGATCGCCGCCGAACCGGGACGCGACCAGAGGAACGGCCGACAGGGCCGAGATCACCAGGGCTGCGCCGGCAAAGGCGGTCGTGCCCCATTCCACCTTTTGCTCGGTCCGGCTGCGGCGCGGCGCCGTGACCGTCATCGCACCCAACCCTGCGGCGAATATGGCCTGCAGGGCCGGCACCTGGACGGCGAAATCCGAAAGGCCGTGCAGCAGGACGACCACCGTGGCGGCGATCGCCGCGCGCGCCAGGGCGCCTGCCGTGCCCGGGCGGATCGCGTCCTGCCCCAGCCGCCAGAGCGCGCCCAGCAGCCAGGCCAGCATGGCGACCGAACCGACGATGCCCGCCTCCTCCAACCACTGGAGATAGAGATTGTGGGTGGCGCGAACGTCGAACAGGACATTCAGGTTCTCGGTGGTCGAGACCAGCTGGTTGATCACCGGGAAGGAGCCCAGGCCAAAGCCGAACCAGGGCGAGGATTGGAAGGCCTGCCAGTGGGCGTCGAAGATCGCTTTGCGGACGGCGACATCGCCCTCCAGATGCTCCAGCCGCGCGGCCGTCAGCTCGGCGCTGCGCATCGCCACGCCGACGACGACCAGCAGGACCGCCGCGCCGCCCAGGATGGCGATCGCCCGCGCCTTGCGGCCTTGCGCCAGGACTTGCCACGTCAACAGCACCGCCAGCCCCACGACCGTGGCGAAGATCCCGCCACGCGACGCCGTCAGCGCCAGGGCGACGGCGAAGATCGCCGCCGCCACCAGGCTCAGGCTGGCGTCCAGCTTCATGCGGTCCAGGCGCAGAGCGCCGCCAGCGCGCTGGAGGGCCTGCGAGAAGAACATCACCGCGAAGATAGCGCCCACGCCCATCAAGGTCGCGGCGGTATTGGGGCTGAACAGGGTGGCCGTCAGACGTCGACCGGCGCGGAGGCTGACATGGTCGATGATCGCCACGGCCGCGAAGGCCGCCAGGCCGAGCACGAACCACCAGGCCAGCGCCCGACGGCGCGTCTCGGAGGCGCCGACGATCTGCGCGGCCAGGAACAGGCAGGCCAGACCGATCAGACGGAGAAGATTGAGGATCAACGACGAGCGGTCGACGGTGATCGCGCCGTCGCCGCCGCCCAGATAGCTCCAGACAGGGTGCGCGCCGCCCGGCCCGAACGGTGTGAGCGACCACGCCGTAATGCCCAGAACCGCGATGAACATCAGGCCCGGCCAAGGCGTGGTCAGGACGCTGGGAATCTTCCGCGCCCAGCCGCAGGTCAGCAGCAAGATCAGGAGAAATGCGGCCTGCAACGCCCCAAACAGGGCGGCGACCGCCACGTCGCTGGCCCCGAACGCGACGACTTCGGCCAGGAGCAGCGCAACGAGAGCGCCCGTCGCGGCGCTCTCGGAAACCTGCAGCTTGCGTGTCTTGGCCGCTCCGGGCGACGGCGCGCCCCCGCCCGTTCGCGTCCTAGTCCGCATAATACTTTCGGTAGTTGGCGTAGTAATAATAGGAGTCGCCGTAGCCGTAGCGGGACTGGGCCTTGAGATCCATCTGGGTCAGGGCCACACCGGCGATGAAGGCGCGCGTGCCTTGCAGCAGCGCCAGGGCCGACTGCACGGCCTTCACAGGCGTCTTCTTCCAGCGCACCAGCATGACCACGGCGTCGGCGTGCGGCGCCAGGATGCGGGTGTCGGCGATGGCCAGCAGCGGGGCGGTGTCCAGCAGCACGATCTCGTAGCGCGCGCGCAGGTCCTGCAGCAGCTTGTGCATGGCCGACGAACCCAGCACGTCGCGCGGGGTGTAGGACGACTTGGCCAACGGCAGGATCTGCGCGCCGCTTTCGTCGTCGATCACCGCCTGGTCCAGGGTGGCGACGCCGTTCAGCACTTCCAGCAGGCCGACCGACGCCGGCTCCTTCAGGAACTGGCTGATCGCGCTCTGGCGCAGGTCGCAGTCGACCACGATGACCTTGGCGCCCGAGGTCGCCAGGGTGCGGGCCAGCGAGAACGTCGTCGTGGTCTTGCCTTCGCCCGGCAGGGACGAGGTGACCGCGATGACCTTCACCGGCTCGCCGACCTTGGAGAACAGGATCGAGGCGCGCAGCTTGCGCAGGCTTTCCGCGAAGCTGGAGAGCGGCTTGGCCAGCAGGTAGTCCGGCGGCGTCAGGCCCTTCAGGGTCTTGGCGTCGTCGACCGTGGTGCCCAGGCTCGGGACCGCGCCCAGATAGGGCAGGCCCAGGCGGCGCTCGACCTCGTCCTCGGTGAAGAGGCCCGCCATCAGGATTTCGGCCAGGACGATCGCGGCGGCGCCGGCGCCCAGCGCCAGAACCAGGCCCAGGGCCAGGTTCAGCGACGGCTTGGGATAGCTGGGGCCCGTCGGGATCTTGGCCGGCGACACCACGCGGGCGTCGGCCTGCTCGATGCCGTCCGAGGTGGTGGTCTGCTTGAAGCGGGCCAGCAGGGTCTCGTACAGCGTCTTGACCGATTGAGCCTTACGCTCCAGCTCCGACAGGCCGATGCTGGCGCGGTTGTTGCCCGCCAGCGTGCCCCTCGAGGCCGAGACGCTGGAGGCCACCGAGCCGGTGCGCTGGCGCGCAACCTGGGCCTGGGCCTCAAGGTTCGAGATGATGCGACGGATTTCGGCCTGGATCTGGCCGTCGATATCGCTCAGCTCGCGCTTGGCCTTCAACAGGTCGGGGTGGCGGTCGCCGTAGCGGCCGCCCAGATCGGCGACCTGGGCGCTCTTGATGGCGCGCTGCTGCCGCAGTTGCTGCACGACCGGCGAGTTCAGGGATTCGCCGACGTCTTCGCCGGTGCTGCCCCTGGCCAGTTGCTGGCGCGCAATGTTCAGGCGGGCGTCGGTTTCAGCTTGCGAAGCGCGGCTCAGGGCCAGCTGCTGGTTCAGGCCCGAAATCTCCTGCTCGGTCAGGGTCGCGCCTTCGGCGCTGAGCAGGTTGTGCGCGATCTTGTACTGCTGGACGGCTGCATCGGCCTGCACGACCTGGTCGCGCAGCTCGCCAACGCGGGTATCCAGCCACTCGTTGGCCTTCTGCGTCGCGTCGAACTTCGCTTCAAGCTGCTCGGTGAGGTACAGGTTGGCGAAGGCGTTGGCGATTTCCGCCGCCCGCTTGGGATCAACGTGGGTGTATTCGATCGAGATCAGATAGGTCAGGCCCGCGCGGCGGACCTTGAGGCCGCCCAGCAGGTTATCGACGATCCGCTCGCGACGACGCTGCATCTCTGCCGGATCAGTCGTCGTGGTCGGCGCGGTGGCCTTCTTCAGCGACGACAGCCATGCCGTCGGCCCCTGCGCGCCCGCCAGATAGGGATTGAAGTACGGGTCCTGCTCAAGCTTCAGGTCCTTGACGACCCGGCTGGCCAGAGAGCGCGACTTCAGCACCTCGACCTCGGTGTCGACGACGGACGAGTCCGCCGGCAGCCCCGAGAGCACCGCGCTCATGTCGGTGACCTGCTCTTTACGGACGTCCAGCATCACCTGGGCAGTCGCCGTATAGAGCGGCGTCTGCTGCAGGGTGAAGAGCACCACCGCTGCAAACACCACCACCGCCACCGCTGCAAAGAGTCGGAAGCGTCGCCTGAACGTCGCGATCGCGATGTTCAGGTCAAAAGACAACGCTCCGGTGTCATTCACCGGAGCGTTCGAAGTTTCAAAACCGGAGCCGTCCATGGGTACTCTCAGTAGACGGCAAACCTTGCCGTTTCGTGGACGTTATTAGAACTGCAGCGCCACGGAAGCGGTCAGCTTGTTGTCCTTGAACGACGAGGCCTTTGCGGCGCCCGACGAGTTCTGCTTCAGGTAGTTGTAGGTCAGGAACAGACCCACACGACGGTTCAGCAGATAGGTCGCGGTCGTCGAGAAGTTGTCGCGCTTGTCCGAGCGGTCAACGCCACGATAGTCGTCCTTGCCATGCGTATAGGAGGCCGACAGCAGGACGTTACGCAGCAGCTCGTGGTCGATCGAGGCGCCCAGGTTGTTGGAGATGAAACCCGCCGAACCCGGAGCGACCGATTCTTCAATCGAGCGCGAACCGTTGATGCCGAGCGTGGTCAGCTGCGTCGGGAACCATTCCAGGCCGCCCTTGGCGCTGAAGCCCTTGATGTCCTTGTAGATCGCCTTGTCGTACGACTGCTTCATGTAGCCGACCTGCACGTCGCCGCGCACCAGTTCCGACACGTCGAAATTGGCGCCGACGCCCACGACGTAGCCGTCCGACGAGCGGTCGGTGGCGCTGGCGAGGTCATAGTCCTTCTTGTTGCCGGTCGCGGTCGCATAGATCGCCGTGTCCGGGCTGACCGCGTATTCGGCCTTGGCGCCGTACGACAGTTCGTTGCGGTCGCGGGTGTTCTGGTTGAACGACGCCACGCCTTGGTC
>JAEXJH010000340.1 GCA_023445955.1 Pseudomonadota bacterium | reverse complement strand
ATCCAGGCTCTCCGTCTCCCAGGTTCCGGTCACCTCTCGACGGTCGAGGATAAGCAGCTTGCGCGTTTGGATCCCAGGATCGACGGCGAGATGACCTGCGGCGATGACAGCGTAGCGCTGTGGGTCGCGCTCGGGTTCATGAAGCACGCCGCAGACGAGCGCGATGCCAGCGCGACGCAGGAGGGCGATCTGGTTGGTGATCGCTTGATAGAGAGGGCGAACGCCGCCCAGTCGCGATCTTGGCGCCAGCGTCGGGAGGGCTAGCCGTACAGTCAGTTCGGACAAGAGTTCGAACAGCTTGAGCAACTGAGGCTGGTCGTTAGGGCAGTCGCCGATCGGCGCAAACACAAGGTGCATGCATCGCGCGATGCGCCGAAACTGCAGTTGCTTGGCAAACGGTTCGACCGAAACGAAAACCGTGTGCCCGTCGTACTGCTGCGCTACTTCTTCCTGCGTCAGCGGGGTTCGCGGCGCGGTGTAGTAGCCGGGCGGATAGCCGAACGCGGCGCCGACCTTCTCCATCAAGGCCGGCTGAACGGGCTCGCCGCGCTCGATGCGCTCGATGGTCGACAGCGACACATCAGCCAAGCTGGCTAAGGTGCTTTGCTTCCACCCGTGCAGCTTGCGACGGACATGAACATTGAACGCGATGATCTCGACTGGCGGCAAAGTCGCCTTGCCAGGTTCTGGGCGCGGTAAAGCAACAAGCCGGTCGTATAGTGAAGCGGGCATGGGGTGATCCTTTCGCCAGCCTATATCGACTGACCGCGCCTGCCAAAGGAGGGCTGTTCGTCCTTCAGTCGCTGTCGGCCGCGATCGAGGTGGGGCCGTTGTCGGCGGCTGCTTTGCCATCGTCACGCATTGCTGGGTGAGCCGTGGGGCGACTTGGGGTAGTCTCGAGGAATGATCGGTAGAGACCCCTCCCTCGACGCCTGGGCCATCGAGCAGCTTCAGGAAACTCAGGCGCGATCCGAACACGAAGTGCATGGCCTCGGCCTGCCGGACGGCGATCCTTGGCCGGGCGCTGGCGCCGTTCGGATTGAGTGCGAGGACAACCGGCAGGGAAGGCGAGAGCTGTTTCTGTCGGCCCGCCCCGTTCGCCTGGGACAGGTCGAGCTAATCCTTGACTTGAAGACGCAGGCGCCAGGGCGCGACCGACCTCACGGCAAAATCGTCAACATGGCTGTCTCACCCGACGCCCTGCGGGATTTCGCGCAAATGCTGCTCGACGCTGCTGACGAGGCCGAGCGCAACAAGCCCCGACCGAGGCCTGTTCGCTAGTCGTCTGGATCTGTCCAGGGCTTGAGAAGCGCGACCGCGGCGTGGACCGACTTGGCTTTGATGTGAGTGTAGCGGCGCAGCATCTTCCAGTCCTTGTGGCCGGTAATGAGGGCGACCTGTTCGATCTTCAGGCCGGCTTCGAACAGGCGGCTGGTCGCCTCGTGACGGGTGTCGTGGAAATGCAGGTCGTCGATCTTTAGCTTGGCGACCGTCCGCGTGAAGGCCGCGCTGATCGCCTCCGACGTATAGGGGAAGATGCGGTCGTCGAAGTTCGATCGGATGGCGCGCTGCTCCTCGATCAAGGCTAGCGGGTCGTAGCCGGTGATGCTGACCAGCGGGATACGCTGGTCGTTGCCGTACTTGTCGCGCGGGTCCTTACGATCGCGAATAATGATGGTCTTGGCCCGGAGGTCGAGATCGCTCCAGGTGATGCGGCAGATCTCGTCCTGGCGCATGGCGGTACCGATCGCGAACTGGATGATCCGCGTCATCGGGTTCTTCTGCCAGGGGTTCTCGTCGAACGCCTTGAAGATCAGGTCCAGCTCTTCCTGGGTCGGTCGTCGGTCGCGTTCCTGACTCTTTCCGATCAGGCCCAGATGCTTGAGGGCCAGACGTCCCAGCTCGATCGGCTCGATCTTAGTGTCGATCTCATGGACGGCCGAGGCATGGGCGAAGACCAACTTGATCCAGCCAACATACATGCCGATCGTCACAGGGCCGGTGCCGCCGCGCGCCCGGGTGCGGCCGAACTCGATGATGAACTGCCGATCGATCTTGGCGTAGGCGGTCTTTCCGATGGTGCGGCGCAGGTGAAGCAGCGCCTCCAGCTTCGTCCGCCCGATCGGCTTTTTCGCGGCCGCCAGATCGTCGATGTGCAGATCGATCAGGTGGGCCAGCGACGTCTTGCTAGCGATGTAGGTCTTCATCGGGGCCAAGCCCCGATCGATCGCGCTCTCCTGGGCCGTGGCCCAACGCCGCGCGTCCTCGCGCAGTTTGAACGTCTCGCTTATATAGCGGCCCTTCCGACGGATGATCGCTCGCCAGGCGCCGGAGGGCAAATTCACAAAGGTCGCCATTTTCGTGTACGCCATGTGTACAGTGAAATGTCGGAACATAGAGAAAACCTGGGTACATTTGGGTACAAGCTTCGGTTTTCGGTATCTCCTAACACATTGAATATACGACAAAAATGACGCGATTTGAACCCCATAGATTTTCTGTTGCGCCCATGATGGACTGGACCGACCGGCATTGTCGGTCGTTGCATCGGGTCCTGTCGTCGCGCGCGCTGCTCTATACCGAGATGGTGACCAGCGGGGCGGTGGTGCATGGCGATCGCGAGAAGCTGCTGGGCTACGATCCCGAGCAGCATCCGGTGGCGCTGCAGCTGGGCGGCTCGGATCCGGCCGAGTTGGCGCAGGCGGCGCGGATTGCCGAAGACTACGGCTATGACGAGATCAATCTGAACGTCGGCTGCCCGTCGGACCGCGTGCAGAGCGGCCGGTTCGGGGCTTGCCTGATGCGCGAGCCCGACCTCGTGGCCGAGTGCATGGCCGCCATCAAGGGCGCCGTGAAGGTCCCGGCGACGGTCAAGTGCCGGATCGGGGTCGACGACCAGGATCCGGAAGAGGCGCTGTTCGCCCTGGTCGACCGCAGCGCGGCCGCCGGGATCGAGAGCTTCGTCGTCCACGCTCGCAAGGCCTGGCTGAAGGGCCTGTCGCCGAAGGAGAACCGGGACATCCCGCCGCTGGATTACGAGCTGGTCTACCGCCTCAAGCGCGAGCGGCCGAACCTGACCATCGCCATCAATGGCGGCGTGCCCAGTGTCGATGCGGCGCTGGAGCATCTGGCGAACGGTGTCGATGGGGTGATGCTGGGCCGCGCGGCCTATCACGAGGCTGGGCTGCTGGGCGAGGTCGACCGCCGGGTGTTCGGCCTGGACGTCGCCGATGTCGACAGCTTCGAGGCGGTCGAGCGCTACAAGCCCTATCTGGCGCGTGAGCTGGCGGCGGGCGTGCATCTGGCGGCGATGAGCCGGCACATGCTGGGCTTGTTCCACGGCCTGCCGGGCGCGCGGGCGTGGCGGCGCATCCTGACGGTCGAAAGCGTCAAGGCCGGCGCGGGTCTGGATGTGGTGGATCGGGCGCTGGACGCGGTGCGCGCGGCCTTGGCGGCGCGTGAGGAGCGGGCGGAAGTTCCGGCCGAGTAACCCTTACGGGTGCAGAATCAGCGAGGTCGGGGTCGCTTCGAAGCGCGACAGCCGGCCCAGATAGCTCATGCCCAGCAGCGAGTTCTCCAGGCCCTTCTCGATGACCAGGGCGTCGACGTCGCGGACGCGGGCGCCGGCGATGGCGACGCTGGCCAGCTTGACCGAGGCGGCGCGGGTGCGGCCGTCAGCGGTGATGACGTTGTAGTCGTAGTTCAGCTTGCTGGTGTCGATGCCCAGGCGCTGGGCGTCGGCCATGCTGAGCGAGACGGCGGTGGCGCCGGTGTCGACCAGGAAGCGGACAGCCTTGCCGTCGACATTGCCCTGAGCCCAGAAGTGGCCGTCGCGATCCTTGGTCAGCTGGGCCGCGCCGCCTTCGGCGCCGCCGAGCGTGGCGGCCGCGGCCGAGGGGGCGCGCAGTTCCGGATGGCGCAGATCGTCGAGCGAGACGACGGCCTTGGCCGCGCCCACCGCCGAGAGGGCCCCCACGAATGCGATCGCCGCAAACCTCAACATAAAGACACCCTGCCGTATCGGCTTTGAGACTGCTTCTGCAGCCGTTGCCTAAATCATTACAGCGCAGGCGTTTTCAAGGCGTGAATCGGCAAGGCGATTTTCACGTCGTGGTTACCAATATCATAACAAGTATACATCTGTACTGAACGCTGTTCGCATTACATCGATTTAATATCAAACATTACATCAGCGTAATGCTATTCATGTCTTGGAATTAACTTCGGAAAGCTTCGACGCGGCGTTATCTCTCTCGAAGACAGAACAAATGGCTACAGAGGGATTATCGCCATGAAAGCCGTCATCATTGCGCTCGTCGCCGCAGGCTCCATCGCTGGCGTTGCTCACGCCGGCGCCAGCGACAAACAATTCGTCGAAGCCTCGCGCTGCAGCGCTCTGGCCGCCTCGGAAAACCTGGGCAAGCTGGACACCACGGCCGTGGAAGCGTTCCTGCGCGGCGCGGCCGCCGAGCAGAAGCAGTCGACCCGCGTCGAGGCCGTCACCAAGATGAACAACACCCGCAAGAAGGCGGACTCGGCCGACGGCAGCGCCAAGCTGAAGCTGATCGCCGAGCGTGATCAGATCTGCGCGCCGTATATGGGCGCGAGCCAGGCCTCGCGCTAAGACTTAAGCCCGGTTCCCGGCGGCCGCCATCAGGGCGATCATCGGGTCTGGACGGTCGGGGAGGGCGGTCATGATGGCCGCCCTTTCTGCGTCCGAGAGCTTCGCCCAGCCGGCGATCTCCGGCAGGGTTCGGCGGCAGCCCAGGCAAAAGCCGCTGGCGCCGTCGACCGCGCAGACCTTCACGCACGGCGTGACGATCGGTTTGGGCGGGGTGGCGGGCGTGCTCATCGTTTCGAACATCGTCGCTCCGACATCGGTGCGCAAGCGCGGCGCTAGGGGTTGCTTTGAGCGCGGACGGGTTTAAGTCCGCGCCCATGACTTCTTCTCCCTTCGCCGACATCCGTCAGCTCGCCGTCTCGCCGCCCGCGCCGGGCCCGTCTCCGACGCTGGAGCAGGGTGGCCGCCTGGCGGAGATCTCGGCCTGGCTGACCGCCTGGAGCGGCAAGACCCCGCCCGCCGTCAACCGTCCGGTCGTGGCGCTTTACGCCGGCGCACGCCAGGGCGTGGGGCCGCGCGGCTACGCCCGCGATCGTCTGGAAGCCATCGCCTCGGGCGGCGCCACCGTCTCGCGCCTGGCTGGCGTGCAGGGCGCGGGCCTGGAAGCTTTCGACCTGGCCATCGACCGCCCGTCGCCGGACTTCGTCGGGCAGGCCTCGATGAGCGAGAAGGAAGCCGCCGCAACCATGGCCTTCGGCATGGAAGCCCTGGCCAAGCAGCCCGACCTGCTGATCCCGGGCGTCATCGTCGCCGAGGCCGCCCGCACGGCCGCCGCTGTGTGCCTGGCCCTGTTCGGCGGCGAGGCCTCGGACTGGTCTGACGACCCTGAACCCGTGGCCGCCGGCGTGGCGCGCGCCAAGGCTGACGGCATGGGCGATGACCCGCTGGAAGTCCTGCGCCAGCTGGGCGGCCGCGAGACCGCCGCTGTCGTCGGCGCCATCCTCGCCGCGCGCACCCAGAAAGTCCCCGTGCTGCTGGACGGCTATGCCGCCTGCGCCGCCGCCGCCATCGTCCGCGCCGTCGAGCCGGGCGCCATCGACCACTGCCTGGCCGCCCATGTCAGCCCGGTTCGGGGTCATGCGCGCCTGCTTGAAATCCTCGACAAGCGTCCGCTTCTGGCGCTCGATACGGTCGACGAGGAAGGGGTCGGCGGTGCCTCGGCCCTGGCGCTCGTCAAGCTGGCCTGCGAGGTCCGCTAGCGGGATTCCGGGTGACGTAAGTGATCGCGGATAACATTCACTTCCGTTGACGCTAACGTCATCTTTCCAAACGTTCGTTCGACATCTATCGTGGCGCCCGAAACGCAATAACGGCCTCCCGCAGAGGGGCCGATTGAACGGGAGCCCGCCATGAATCTGGACTTCTCGCCCGAGGACCTCGCCTTCCGCGACGAGGTTCGCGCCTTCATCGCCGAGAACTATCCGGCTGGCCTGCGGGAAAAGCAGGAAGAGGGCGAGGAGATGGCCAAGGAGGACTTCCTCTCCTGGCACCGCACCCTCGCCAAAAAGGGCTGGGTCGCGCCGGCCTGGCCGGAAAAGTTCGGCGGTCCGGGCTGGACCTCGGTGCAGCGCTACATCTGGTCGGAAGAGACCGCCCGCGCCGACTGCGTGCCGATCCTGCCGTTCGGCATCAACATGGTCGGCCCGGTGATCTACACGTTCGGCACGCCCGAGCAGAAGGAACGCTTCCTGCCGCCGACCCTGACGGGCGACATCTGGTGGAGCCAGGGCTACAGCGAGCCGGGCGCCGGTTCGGACCTGGCCAGCCTGAAGACCAAGGCCGAGCGCTTCACCGGCGACGACGGCAAGGAATACTACCTGGTCAACGGCCAGAAGACCTGGACCACCTTGGCCCAGCACGGCGACTGGATCTTCTGCCTGGTCCGCACCGACCCGGCCGCCAAGATCCAGGAAGGCATCTCGTTCCTGCTGATCGACATGAAGTCGCCGGGCGTCACCGTGCGTCCGATCATCACCCTGGGCGGCGAGCACGAGGTCAACGAAGTCTGGCTCGAGAACGTCAAGGTGCCGGTCGAGAACCGCATCTTCGACGAGAACAAGGGCTGGACCTGCGCCAAGTTCCTGCTGGCTCACGAGCGTAGCGGCATCGCCGGCGTCGCCCGTTCCAAGCGCGGCATCGAGCGCATCCGCCAGATCGCCTCGACCGAACTGTCGGACGACGGCGACGCGCTGATCAAGGATCCGATGTTCAAGCGCAAGATCGCCGAGCTGGAGATCGACCTGACCGCGCTGGAGTTCACCGAGCTGCGCACCCTGGCGGGTGAAGCCGCCGGCAAGGGTCCTGGTCCAGAATCGAGCGTCCTGAAGATCAAGGGCACCGAGATCCAGCAGCGGATCACCGAGCTGGTGCTGGAAGCGGCGGGCCACTACGGCGCGCCGTACTTCCGCGGCTTCCCGAAGGACGGCGACAACGCCCATCCGATCGGCCCCGACTTCGCCCACCGCGCCGCGCCGACCTATTTCAACGTCCGCAAGACGTCGATCTACGGCGGCTCCAACGAGATCCAGCGCAACATCATCGCCAAGATGGTGCTGGGGCTCTAGCGCCCGCGACTTAAGC